>JAHDXX010000015.1:0-18814 GCA_023384025.1 Sphingomonadaceae bacterium | reverse complement strand
CTAACCCCCTCTTCCGGTCCCCCCCCCCGGGCGGGGGGGGGGGGCCCGCGCCCGGCGGGGGGGGGGGGGCGGTGCCCTGCCGGTGGTGTCGCGCCCCCTCCGTCAGCGCTGCGCGCTGCCACCTCCCCCAGGAGGGGAGGATTGCAGTGGGCGGCGCCTATGTGTCAGCCCGCGCCTTCGACGTTCACCACGTTGTATTTGCGGACTTCTGCCTGGTCGAGGCAGTAGCGCTGGCCATTGCCCGCCTTCCCGCCGGTGGCGAGCTGCTGGTACATGATCTCGGTCAGCAACTTGCGGCTCACCCCCATGCGGATGAGGAAATCGTTGTCCTCGCTGGCAAGCAGCGCGCTGAGCTGTTCGATCTCCCCGATCAGTTCGACGGTATCCTGCGTGCCGGACTGGACCGACTGGCTGATCACGTCGCGCTGGCCGGTGTGGGTGAACATGTGGACCATGAAGATCCCGCCCCGGTCGACGTACCGCTGGGCGCCGCCCATGAACACGAAGTTGCACGAGGAAAAGCAGGTCCAGCCCGCGGGTATCCGGGTGCGCATCCCGGGGTAGGAACGGATGACCTTGCCGGTCTCGTTGCCCGCACGGGCATCACCGCCGGGGGAACGGAGCCAGATCTCCTCGAGGTCTTCGTCCGCCTCGATCGCCGCACGCATCCGCGCGGGCAGGCCGGCGTCGATCACACCCTCTGCCAGCAGCACGCGCTTGCCGCCCTTGGTCGCAGGCGTGAGTGTCATCGCCTTGTCGTGGCCCCAGTTGGGGGCCTTGGGGCACGTCGGATTATCCGGATCCATTGCCGGAGCTGCACCCAGCGCCAGCAGCGCCGCGCAGGCCAGCAGCAGCCGACCGGTTCGCATCACGCCACCAGCGAGTAGCGCCGCGAGCCCGGCGGGCGGCACATCCGCTTGCTGGCGGTGGTTTCCTCACCCTGCACGATAACGACGTCGGTCACAGTGATGCAGTCGAGCCCGTTCGCCACTGCCGGATCACGCCCGGTTACGGTCGAGGTTCCGGACACGTCTTCCCGGGTCCCCGACTGCCACGACGCGCTCGACCCGACCGGCGGCGGCGGCGCGGGCTTGCCGCTGGCTTCGCTCTCGGTGCTGCGGGTGGCGCGCAAGGTCGCTTCGGCGGCCTGCTTCTGCTCTTCCGGATCGAGGCGGCAGGCGATCGAGGTGGTCAGCTGGTCGGTCACTTCCGAAATCGGCACCCAGCTGGAAATCCCCGCCTGCCCGGCCGCATTGCGCGCCGAGCGCCCCAGCACCCCACCGAGAATGCGCGAGCCGGCCGAGGATTTCTTCTTGTTGCCACAGGCGTCGGTCGCCTTGGCATCGTTGAGCACGTTCTGCGCATCGCGCGGGATCAGCCCGCCGAACTGGGCGAGCGCCGGAGGAGCAGACAAGGCCAAAGCGCCTGACGCGAGCCACGCTGTGGTATTTCGAATGGACATCAGGGTGTGTTCCTTACTGGATGCCATCATCGCTTGTTCTGCTGTGCGAGGCTAGGACGATATCGACGCGCAGCCAAGCCGCTAACGCGGCGCCTTGGGCATACCGCCGGTGATGACAGCTGCCTGGACCTGACTGTCGAGAATTCTGGCCTGATTTTCCAGATCGCGCTTTTCGCCATCTGTCATACCGTCGGCGCCAAGACGTTCCGCCGTACCCGAAAGAGCCCGGTTCGCCTTTCTGAAGGCCCGCGCTTCTCGACGGGAAAGCTGGCCGCTGTCGCGCCCGTTCTCGATCGAGCGTTCGACCTTGTCCAGTTCGCGCCCGACCGCGACTGCGTCGGGATCGATTGGTCGGGTCACCGCCAGCGGATTGTAGGAACCGGGCGTAGGGAAGCTCTGTGTGGCAGCAGAGGTGCAGCCCCCGAGCGTCAGCGCACCGGCAACAGTCACGACAAAACCCACGCGCATGACAGCACCCTCCCGTCTCGCATCAAGCTGCGGCAAGGTGGCTGAATTGCGGCTGAATTGGTCCGGTCAGGCGGGTGGCAGGTGGTCGCGCAATTCGTCCAGCCAGACCTGCGCCATGGCATCGCTTGGCGCCCGCCAGTCGCCGCGCGGGCTGAGGGCACCGCCCGCGCTGACCTTGGGCCCGTTGGGCACCGCGCTGCGCTTGAACTGGCTGAACTGGAAGAACCGCACGAGGAACTTCTCCAGCCAGTGGCGGATCGTGGCGAGGTCGTAGGCGGTCTTGCGCGCCTCGGGGAAGCCGTCGGGCCACTGCCCTTCGCTGACTTCGCGCCAGGCGTGCCAGGCGAGGAACGCGACATGGCTCGGCTTCTGCCCCCACCGGGCAATGTGGTGGAGGAAGAAGTCGTTCAGCGCGTAAGGCCCGATGGTGCCCTCGGTGCTCTGGATCGCCCCGTCCGCCCCGGCCGGGACCAGTTCGGGCGAGATCTCGGTGTCGAGCACGCTGAGCAGGACCTCGGCGGTCGCTTGGTCAAACTGGCCGGTCGTCGCGGTCCAGCGGATGAGGTACTGGATCAGCGTCTTGGGTACGCCCGCGTTGACGTTGTAATGGCTCATGTGGTCGCCCACGCCGTAGGTACACCAGCCGAGCGCCAGCTCGGAAAGGTCGCCGGTGCCGACCACCCAGCCGCCGTGCTGGCCCGACAGGCGGAACAGGTAATCGGTCCTGAGGCCCGCCTGCACGTTCTCGAAAGTCACATCATAGACCGGCTCGCCATCCGCAAAGGCGTGGCCGATGTTCTCCAGCATCAGCCGCGCGGTCGGGCGGATGTCGATTTCCTCCGCTGTGATTCCCATCGCCTGCATCAGCCGCCAGGCGTTCGATTTGGTGCCTTCGGAGGTCGCGAAGCCGGGCATGGTGTAGCCGCGGATCGTGGTGCGCGGCAGGCCGAGCGCATCGCAGGCCTTGGCCGCGACGATCAGCGCATGGGTCGAATCGAGCCCGCCCGAAATGCCGATCACCAGCGATTTCGGCCGGGTTGCCTCGATCCGGCGGATCAGGCCGGAGACCTGGATGTTGAACGCCTCGTAGCAGTCCTCGTCGAGCTTCTCGCGCCGGTTGGGCACGAACGGGAAGCGGCGGACCGGGCGCATCAGCCCCTTCTCGCCCGCTGCCGGGCGGTGGTCGAACGCGATCCGGCGATAGCGGTTCTCCGGGTGCCCGTCGGCCTCGGCGGCATCGTTGAAGGTGCCGACCCGCATCCGCTCGTCGAGGATCCGCTGGCAGTCGATATCCGCCACGGACAGTTCCGGCGTGAGGTCGAACCGCGCGCTTTCCGCCATCAGGTCGCCCAGCTCGTAGATCATCCCCTGACCGTCCCACGCGAGGTCAGTGGTGCTTTCGCCCTGCCCGCTGGCGGAATAGGCATAGGCGCAGATCGCGCGGGCCGATTGGGCGCGGCACAGCAGGTGGCGCTCGTCGCTCTTGCCGATGGTGATGTTGGAGGCGGAGGGGTTGAGCAGGATCGTCGCGCCCGCCAACGCGGCGCGGGTGCTCGGCGGATTGGGGCTCCACACGTCCTCGCAGATCTCGATCCCGAACACGAACCCGGCAATCGTGGGGTGCGCGAAGACGAGGTCGGTCCCGAACGGCACCTCGCGCCCGCCGAGCGTGATGGTCTGCCCCAGGCTGTCGCGACCGTGGGCGAACCAGCGCTTCTCGTAGTATTCGCGGTAGTTGGGCAAGTAGCTCTTCGGCACCACGCCGAGCACCTCGCCCCGGCACAGCGCCAGCGCGCAGTTGTAAACCCGCCCGTTGCGGCGCAGCGGCGCGCCGATCACCAGTACGGTGGCAAGGTCGCGGGTCGCGGCACAGACGTCGGCGAGGTGGCGTTCCACCGCGTCGAGCAAGGCCACCTGCAAGTGCAGGTCGTCGATCGCATAGGCCGACAGCGACAGTTCGGGGAACAGCACCAGGTCGACCTGCCGCGCCGCCGCCGCGCGGGCCTGCTCGACGATCCCCTGCGCATTGTAGGGCACGTCCGCCGGGCGCAGCAGCGGGGTCGCGGTCGCGACCCGGACCAGCCCGTGCGAATGGATGTCATAGAACGGATGCGCGTCGCCCATCGGGTTCGTGTCCTCTGTCTCGTGCTTGCCGATGGCCGGTTCGAGCCAGTCGCCCGGCTCGCACACGCCCAGCGCAGCGAGCCGCTTCTGCACCGCCGCGCGGGCGATCTTGCCCTTGGCTTCCCAGCCATAGACGGTGCGGCTCGGCCATGGTTCCGGCGCGCCATAGCGCGCGCCGAATTCCTCCGCCGACAGCGGCGGATCATGCGCCTCGCGCCATGCCCTGATTTTCTCGCCTGCGCGGTGCATTCCAAGGAGGTATCCTTTCGGGATACCAAATACAAGGGCCGGTTTCAGGCCGGAAACGCGATCTTTGCTTGCCGCGTGGCCGGTGCTGCCCCACCTATCCGGCAACGCGAAACAGGGAGCCGCTTGCCATGGCCGATGCCACTTACACCCCGCCCGCCGTCTGGACCAACGATACCGAGAACGGCGGCCGCTTTGCCAGCATCAACCGCCCCACTGCCGGGGCGCGCGAGGAGCGCAACCTGCCGGTCGGCGAACATCCCCTGCAGCTCTATTCGCTGGCGACGCCCAACGGGGTCAAGGTGACGATCATGCTCGAAGAGCTGCTCGCCGCCGGGCATGATGCCGAGTACGACGCATGGACCGTCAACATCGGCCAGGGCGAACAATTCACCAGCGGCTTTGTCGGGGTGAACCCCAACAGCAAGATCCCCGCCCTGCTCGACCGCAGCGGGCCGGAGCCGGTGCGGGTGTTCGAATCGGGTGCAATCCTGATCCATCTCGCGGAAAAGTTCGGCGCGTTCCTGCCGACCGGGCAGACCCGCGCCGAAGTGCTCAGCTGGCTGTTCTGGCAGGTCGCCAGCGGGCCGTTCATGGGCGGCGGGTTCGGCCATTTCTACGCCTATGCGCCGGAGAAATACGAATACCCGATCAACCGCTACGCGATGGAAACCAAGCGCATTTTTGACGTGGCCAACCAGCGGCTGGCGCAGAGCCGGTTCCTCGGCGGTGATGACTATACCCTCGCCGATATCGCCAATTACCCCTGGCTCGCCCCGTTCGTGGAAGGGGTGATCTACAACGACGCGAAGACCTTCCTCTCGATCCACGAATACGAGCATGTCGCGCGGTGGGTGGCGGAGATCAGTGCCCGCCCGGCAGTCCGGCGCGGGCGCATCGTCAACAAGGTGTGGGGCGAAGAGAACCAGCAACTGGCCGAACGCCACTCGGCGGCGGACTTCGACGGCAAGGACGTGTGAGCTTGTCCACCGGCAGGGATGACCGGGTAAGGCTGGGAGAGAAGCTCGGCTACGGCGTGGGCGACCTCGCCAGCGGGCTCTATCTCAATTTCTTCGGGTTCTTCCTGCTCTATTTCCTCGTCGACCTTGGCGGGCTTGCCCCGGCCGCGGTGGGCCTGATGCTGCTGCTGACCAAACTGGTCGACGCGGTGACGGACCCGATGATGGGCCTGATCGCCGACCGCACCCGGACCCGCTGGGGCCGCTACCGCCCTTACTTGCTGTGGGGCGCGGTGCCGCTGGGGCTGACCTGTGTCGCCGTGTTCGCGCCGCCTGCGGGCATGACGCAGGGCGAGGCGCTGGTCTGGGCTTATGCCAGCTACACCGTGGCCATGCTCGCCTATACCATGGTGAACGTGCCCTATGGCGGGCTGCTCGGTGTGATCAGCCCGCGCGCGCAGGAGCGCGCAAGCGTCACCGCCTACCGGATGGCGTTCTCTTCGATGGCGGGCATCCTGATCGGGGTGCTCGGCACCACGCTGGTGCGCGAGCTCGGCGGCGGGGACGAAGCGCGCGGCATCCTGCTGACCATGGTCTGCATCGCGGGCGTCGGCACGCTGTGCATCTTTGCCACTTTCGCCACCACCAGGGAGCGCATCCCGCCTGCCGCGATCAACGGCACGATCGCGGGCGACCTCAAGGTGCTGGTCAGGACCGGGCCATGGCTGGCGGTAGCGGCTGCCGCAATCCTCGGCGTGCTCGCCATTGCCGCGCGCGCAGGCAGTGCGCTGTTCTGGTTCAAGTATGTCGCCGGGGACGATGGCACCCCGGTGGTGCTGTTCCTCGACCGGGTGGCGCTGTTCTACACCGCACTGGCGCTGGGGCAGATCTCCGGCGTGGTGATCGGCAACCTGATGCAGCGCCGGTTCGAGAAGCGCGACCTGATCATTGCCGCTGGCGGGCTCAAGGTCGTCGGCATCCTCGCCTTCTACCTGTTCCCGCTCGACGCGGTGTGGCCGCAGACCGTGGCGCAATACTTCGTCGGGATCGGGTTCGGCATGCTGATGGTGCTGGCGTTCTCGATGTTCACCGATATCGCCGAATATGTCGACTGGAAGTCGGGCCTGCAGATGACCGGGCTGGTGGTCGCGGCCTCGATCTTCGCAGTCAAGACCGGGATCGCGCTTGGCGCGGCCATTCCCGGGTTCGTGTTCAGCGCGACCGGGTTCGTCGCCGGGGAAGCGCAAGGAGCGGAAGCCACCGCCGGAATCGGCTTCGCCTTCGCGCTGGTGCCGGTGATGGCGCTGCTTCCGGCGATGGTGGCGATGCTGTTCTACCGGCTCGACCGGGCGACCGTGGCACAGCTGGAAGCCGAGCTCGCCGCGCGGCGCGCGTGAACCGGCAAAGCCCCCTTCACATCGCGGATTGAACCGCTATAGGGGCGCCCTCGCACGCGAGCGCCTGCTGGGGTGTAGCCAAGCGGTAAGGCAGCGGTTTTTGGTACCGCCATGCGCAGGTTCGAATCCTGCCACCCCAGCCAGTCTATTCCTTTTCGTCCGCTATTTCGGTGTCCTCGACCGCCGGTGCCACCAGCGCCGGGTCGGCCAGCGTATCGCGAATCCCCTTGAGCAGGTCGGCAACCCGCTCGGCGTTCACGCCAAGGTCGCTGGTGCCCACGCGCGAGGTCGAGCGCACGTCGATCACGCTGCCCCCCTCTGCCCCGGGGCGCACCCGCACCACGACGTCGTCGAGGAAGCTGTACCAGAACACTTCCGCGGTGCCTTCGACCGTGCCCGCCTTGGCATCGAGCGTTACATCGTGGAAGCCGCGCGTTGTCATCGCCTGTTCGGCGGCGCGCAGGGCCTTGTCCGGCGCGGCATCGACCACCAGCGGCTTGAGCTGCGGATAGCCCGCCGCGATCAGCTGCGCGGTGGTCTTGTCCGCGAGCTCGGCATTGTCCTTCCACTTGTCGAACTGGCCGAGCGGCGCGTCGTAGGGGTTGAGCGCGTTGGCACCGTATTCCTCGCGCTCCTTGACCATCGCGGCAGAGAACGCGGGCGGATCGGCGGTGTCGGTCGCGACGTCGTAGATGAACGGCACGCTTGCCGCCTGGCTGCGCAGCGCGCCCAGCCCGGCAAAGACCGCCAGCGGGATCGCCAGCGCAACCAGCGCCGCCACCCAGCCGGTGCGCGGTGCGCGCAGCAATGTTGCCACCAGCGCGCCGGCCCCGGCCAGCGCGGTCAGCCCGAGCAAGGGCAGCGCGGGCGCCATGGTCAGCTTGGCAAAGGCCGTGATCGGGCTCCACAGCCCCAGCTTGGCGCCGAACATGGCAAGAGCGAACCAGGCGATCATCGCAAGCGAGAGCGCGAGGGCGAGGCGGGCGAAACGGGCGCGTTTGGTCATGGTGGCAGGGTGTGCCCCTTTCCCCGCGCTTCCGCAAGCGGGCACACTTGCCAAGTCGCGCGCTGCCGCACATGAACCGGCCACAGGGAGAAGACCAACCATGACCGACATCGTGCTTTACGGCAGCCCGCTTTCGCCATTCCTGCGCAAATCGGCCGCCTTGCTGGAAGAAAAGGGCCAGACCTACGACGTCGAGACAGTGGACGTGTTCAATCCGCCGGACTGGTTCGTCGCGATCAGCCCGCTGAAGACCATTCCGGTGCTGCGGGACCGGTCAATCGGCACGGAAGGGCCAATGGGCACAATCCCCGATTCGTCCGCCCAGTGCGGCTACATCGAACGCAAGTATCCCTCGCCCGCGCTCTATGGCGACAGCGCCTATGCCCATGGCCGGGCGCTGTGGATCGAGGAGTTTGCCGACACCGCGCTGGCGGCCGCAGGGGGGCTGGGAATCTTTCGCCCGCTCGCTTTCCCGGCAATGCAAGGCAAGGAGCCCGACATTGCCAAGGCGCGGGAGACCTGGGCGGGCAAGATGCCGCGCCTCTACGACTACCTCGAAAGCGAGCTCGACGGGCGCGACTGGCTGGCGGGCGAGACTTTCTCGATTGCCGACATTTCCGTCGCGGTGCAGCTGATGCAGGTCACGCTGGTGGCCGAGGTGGACTTTGCCGCCCGCTGGCCGCGCCTCGCCGCGCATCACGAGCGGTGCCGCGCGCGCGGCTCGTTCGACGCGGTCTATACCAAGGCGGACCGCTTCGTCCGCCGTGCCCTGCCGGAACGGGTCAGGCTCTAGCCCTCGACCCAATCGCCTTCGGGCTGGGGCGCATTGGGCACCAGCACCAGCACGCGGCCTTCGACCCGCCAGCTGGCAAGGCGCGAGAGCAGGTTCATGCCGATCACGTTGGTTTCGCCGAGATTGGGCACGATGACCGTATCCAGGCCGCGCGCGACGACGTTGCCGAAGCGGATCTCTTCCAGTGTGCCGATCTCTGCGGAAATGGTCCCGTTGGCGGTGTTGAGCATGACCGGGATCCCGCCGGTGCGCGGCTCCAGCCCGACCCGCTCTGCCGTGCGGGTGGAGACCGCCGTCAGCGTGGCGCCAGTGTCGACCATGAAGTTGACCTGTTCGCCATTGACCTTGGCAGTAATCCAGAAATGCCCGTCACGCCCCATCATCACGCGGGTTTCGCCGCCTTCGACCACCTGTTCGGGCAGGCCGAGCTGGGGCACGGCCATGCCGTAGCGCGGATCGAACCGCGAGACCTGGATCATCACCATGACGAAAATGCCGACCAGCGCGAGCGAGCTGGCGGTGCGGACAAACCGCCCGAACATGACCTCGCGCGTGACCATGGCAGAGCCGACCCAGCTGAGCACGATCGCCACCACGGTGGCGATCAGCAGGCCCGAATTGGGCACCTGCATGATCACCCTGAGCAGCGAATCCCAGAACGGCGTTATGTCCATCGCGCCAATATAGGGAGCTTTCCCACCCGCCGCCATGGCCAGCGGCTTCAGGGTGCGCTGCGCGGCAGCGTGGCGTCGGCGAGGACCACCGCGAACCGGCCTTCGGCATCGGTCCAGCGCTGCGCCGGGGTCCACCCCCCGGCGAGCAGCATGAGCGAGAGGCTGCGGCGGGTGAACTTGTGGCTGTTCTCGGTGTGGATTGTCTCGCCCTCGGCCAGCGAGAACCTCTGTCCGGCAACCTCGAACGTAATCGCCCGCGTGGCAACAAGGTGCATCTCGATCCGCGCGAGCGGGTCGTTCCACTGCGCTTCGTGGCGCAAGGCATCGACCGGGATCGTGCCGCCAAGCTCGCGGTTGATCCGCTCCGCCAGATTGAGGTTGAACGCCGCGGTCACCCCGGCCGCATCGTCATAGGCGGCGAGCAGCATGTCGGTGTCTTTCACCAGGTCGAACCCGATCAGCAATTGCGCGCCCTCGCCTAGAGTCGCGCGCATTTCGCGCAGCAGGTCGACCGCGGTCGGCGGCACCATGTTGCCGATGGTTGAACCGGGGAAGAACCCCAGCTTGGGCATGGATTCGACTTCGGCAGGAAGGGCGACCCGACGCATGAAGTCCGCTTCCACCGGGTGGACCGGCAGGCCGGGGAACTTGGCTGCCAGCGCTGCCGCCGAGGCGCGCAGGAAATCGCCCGAGATATCGAGCGGGACATAGGCCGCCGGCGCTATCGCTTGGAGCAGCAGCGGCGTCTTGACCGAGCTGCCGCTGCCGAATTCGACCACCGCCCGCCCCGGCCCTACCAGTGCCGCGAATTCCGCCCCGCGCGCGCCGAGTATCTCGGTCTCGGCGCGGGTGGGATAGTATTCGGGCAGGCGGGTAATGTCCTCGAACAGCTGCGAGCCGCGCTCGTCGTAAAACCAGCGCGCGGGGATCGCCTTGGGCGACTGGCGCAGACCGGCAAGCACGTCGGCGCGGAAGGCACGGTCGACGCCCTGCTCGTCGAGATCGACCAGCGCCAGGCCGTGTCGGGTACCTTTGGTGGATGTCACGCCGTGTCCTTTGCCAGCCGCACGCCGGTGAACTGCCAGCGCTGGTGGGGGTAGAAGAAGTTGCGGTAGCTCGCCCGCGAATGGCCGCGCACGGTGGCGCAGCTCGCCCCGCGCAGCACCACTTGCCCGCTCATGAACTTGCCGTTGTATTCGCCCACCGCGCCCTCGGCCGGGCGGAAGCCTGGGTACGGCAGGTAGGCCGAACGGGTGAACTGCCATACGTCGCCGAACAGGCTGTCGCTGCCTACGGGCGCGACCGGTCCGGCCTCGTCCATCTGGTTGCCGGATGCGGGATCATGCGCCTGTGCCACGGCTTCCCATTCGAACTCGGTCGGCAAACGGTTACCCGCCCAGGTGGCAAAGGCATCTGCCTCGAATGCGGAAACATGCGTGACCGGAGCATCCGGATCGCGCTCTTGCCAACCCGAAAGGGTGAAATGCTCGCTGTCGCGCCAGTAGAGCGGCGCGGCAATGCCCTCGCCCTTGACCCAGGCCCATCCGTCGGACAGCCACAGGCGCGGATCGGCATAGCCGCCATCGGCGATGAACTGGTCCCACTCGGCATTGGCGACCAGTCGCCCGGCCAGTGCGAATGGCTGGAGCAGCGCCTGATGGCGGGGGCCTTCGTTGTCGAAGGCGAAGCCCGGGCCAGCGTGGCCGATCTCGACGATACCGCCGGGATGGTGGTGCCATTCAAAGCCCCTCCCCTTCAGGGGAGGGGTTGGGGTGGGGGGTGTAGCGCTGCGCGGTTCGACCGCCCCCACCCCCGGCCCCTCCCCTGAAGGGGAGGGGTGAGCGATGGGCCACACCCCTACCCCCAGCGGGTTCTGGAACAGCGCGTGCTTGATATCGGTCAGCAGCAGTTCCTGGTGCTGCTCCTCGTGCGCGACGCCGAGCGCGATCAGCGGGAGCAGGCGCTCCTCGCCCAGCAGGGTTTCCATCGCGTGGTCGACATGGTGGCGCCATGCGACGATTTCGGCCAGCGTGGGGCGCGACAGCATCCCGCGCCGGGGCCGCGCCAGCCGCGCGCCTTCGGCCTCGTAATAGGAATTGAACAGGAACGGCCAGCGTTCGTCATAGAGCCGGTATCCCGGCGCATGGTCGCGCAGCAGGAAGGTTTCCCAGAACCACGTCGTATGCGCCAGATGCCACTTCGCGGGCGAGGCATCGTCCATCGACTGGATCGTCGCATCGGCTTCGCTCAGCGGGGCGACCAGCGCGAGGCTGCGCGCACGGGTGGCGCGAAACCGGGCTGCCAGTGCCTGGCCTTCAAGGCCCGATACCGCCATGTTCATCGCTTTCTCCATTGCCAGTGGGCAGGAGCCTAGAGGTCACGTAACGGAAAGTGTATCGCCTAGTTCCCAAATCCGTTCGTCCTGAGCTTGTCGAAGGACTGCCTTTTACTTCGATCGTTGCGCGTGACATCGAAGATAAGTGCGATGCTTCGACAAGCTCAGCATGAACGGAAAGGGGACAAAAGCCTCTCTATGCGGCGGCGCGTGTTTCCTGCGCTTCGAGATTGAGCATCTCGGCAATCAGGAACGCCAGCTCCAGCGACTGCGCTGCATTGAGGCGCGGGTCGCAATGGGTGTGATAGCGGTCGCCGAGCGTCTCGTCGGTGATCGCCACGGCCCCGCCGACGCATTCGGTCACGTCCTGACCGGTCATCTCGACATGGATGCCGCCGGCGTGGGTGCCCTCGGCGCGGTGGACGGCAAAGAAGCCCTTCACTTCGCTGAGGATGCGGTCGAACGGACGGGTCTTGAAGCCGCTGTCGGACTTGACCACGTTGCCGTGCATCGGGTCGCAGCTCCACACCACCGGGTGCCCTTCGCGCTTGACCGCCCGCACCAGTGCCGGGAGCCCGGCTTCGACCTTGTCGTGCCCGAAGCGGCTGATCAGCGTGATGCGGCCTGCCTCGCGGCCCGGGTTCAGGGTGTCGAGCAGGCGCAGCAACGCGTCAGGCTCGAGGCTCGGTCCGCACTTCATGCCCAGCGGGTTGCCGATCCCGCGGCAGTATTCGATGTGCGCACTGCCATCGAACCGGGTGCGGTCACCGATCCACACCATGTGCGCGCTGGTGTCGTACCAGTCGCCGGTGAGCGAATCGCGCCGGGTCATCGCCTGCTCGTAAGGCAGCAGCAGCGCTTCATGGCTGGTGTAGAAGCTGGTGCCCTGCAGCTGCGGCACGGTTGCCGGATCGATCCCGCACGCTTCCATGAAGTCGAGCGCTTCGGATATCCGGTCAGACAGGGCGGCGAACTTGTCTGCCCACGGGCTGCGGCCCATGAAATCGAGCGTCCACTGGTGGACCTGGCGCAGGTTGGCATAGCCGCCCCCGGCGAACGCGCGCAGCAGGTTGAGCGTGGCTGCGGCCTGCGAATAGGCGCGCACCATGCGCTGCGGATCGTTGCGGCGAATGTCCGGATCGAACTCGATCCCGTTGACGTTGTCGCCGAAGTAGCTCGGCAGGGTCAGGCCGCCTTGCGTTTCGGTGTCGGAGCTGCGCGGCTTGGCAAACTGGCCCGCCATGCGCCCGACCTTCACCACCGGCATCTTGCCGGCGAAGGTCATGACCACCGCCATCTGCAGGATCACGCGGAAGGTGTCGCGGATGTTGTTGGGATGGAATTCGGCAAAGCTTTCCGCGCAATCGCCACCCTGGAGCAGGAAACCCTTGCCGCCTGCGACTTGCGCCAGGTCGGCCTTGAGTGCGCGCGCCTCGCCCGCGAACACCAGCGGCGGATAGCTCGACAGCACGCCTTCGACTTCGGCGAGTGCCGCCGCGTCTTCGTAAGCCGGCAGGTGCCGGGCTTCGTGCGCTTTCCAGCTGTCAGGGGTCCAGTCGCGAGCCATTGTCCGTCTTCACTTTATTGTCTGCATCGGGCGCGGGCACTGCGCCACGCTCCCCTCAAGCGCATGGGGCTGTCATTCGCAAGCGCAATAAATCTGCGCCGCGCCAAGGCTGGCCTTGCGCCCGGGCGCTCAGCGCCCGGTGACAGCCTGGGCGCGGGCGCTGTTCTGGCCGGCAAGGTCCTGCCCCGCCGGTATGACCGCCAGACGCCAGCCGGGCTGGCTGCGGAAGTACTTGCCCGCCAGCGCCTGCATCGCCTCCGGCGTTGTCTGCGTGTAGTCGTTGAGCAGCGAGCGCAGCAGCATGACCCGCTGCGGATCGTGGGTCGCTCCGGCGAGCTGGTACATCCAGAACTGGTTGCCGGTGGCGGCGCGCTGGATCAGCTGGCGCAGCGGCTCGGTCACACGGGCGAGTTCGTCCGGCTGGGCCGGATTGGCCGCAAGGTCGGCCGCGATCCGTTCCGCCACCTCGAAGAACACCGGCACGTCTTCCGGCCGCAACTGGCTCACCGCAGTGATGGTGCCCCCGGCAGCGAGGTCGACCGGCCAGTTCGAGCTGATCTGCGGGGCATAGCTCGCCCCGGCGCGTTCGCGCATGGCGTCGATCAGGCGGTTGTTGAAGATATCCATCAGGATCTCGAGCTGGCGCGATTCGGGCAGGCCTGCCGCCCCCGCCCCGCCGCGCCATGCGATGACTGCGGCCGCCTGGTCGGCATCACCGCGATGGGTCAGCACCACCGGCTTGTCCGATCCCACGGGGAAGCCCGTGACCCGGTTGGCAACCGCTGCGGGCAAAGGCGCGCGCGGCGGCAATGCGCCGAAGGTCGTGCGCAGCGCCTCGATCGCCGCGTCCCGGTCGAACTCGCCGAAGATTGCCACTTCGACCGGCCCTTGCGCCAGCAGCGGCTCCCACGCCTTGCGGAACCCTTCCGGCGTCACCGCGGCCAGTGCCGCCTTGTCGGGCGTGGCGAACCGGCCATCCCGGTTGCGGATCAGATATTCGAGATCGCGGGCGAGCACCCCGCCGGGGCTGGCGGCATAGCTTTCGTAAGCCAGTTCCGCCCCTGCCCGTGCGCGCAGCACCGGGTTGGCATCCCAGCGCGGCATGCCGAGCTTGGCCGCGAACAGGTAGAGCTGGTCGGCCAGATCAGCCTGACGGGTCTGGGCGGAAAACACGAAAGCCCCATCCTCGATCGCGAAGTCGAAGCCCATCTTGCGCCCGGTTGCGATCCGGTCGAGGTCATCCTGCCCGAGCTCTCCCACGCCTGAACCGACCAGCGCCATCTTGCCGAGCCCGGCATAGACCCCGTCTTCGTCGCGGAAACCGCGATAGCCCGCCCCGAAGCGGACTCGCACGGCGACCCGGCCCGGCTCGGCGTCGTTGGCCCACAGCATGGCTTTCACGCCGTTGCCGAATTCGACCTGCTCGATCCCGAGCACCCCGAGCGGGCCGACCCCGGTCACAGTGCCGGGCGCCCCGACCGGCGGCAAGTCGGCAAACGAGACCGACTTTGACGCCAAGCGCGCGGTCGGATCGGCGGTCACCGGCTGCGCCATCGCAGTGCGCACGCCGTCCCTGTCCGCTTCCCCGGTCGACGGGGTGACATAGACCGCGCGGGTAACCGAGCCACTGAACAGCTGGCGGGTGTGCTTGAGCACATTGGCGGGCGTGAACCTGGCGGTCATTCCGCGAAACACGTTGAGCACGGTTTCGGGCGCAGCGACTGTTTCGCGGATGTCGACCGCCTTGACGATGTCGTCGGCGAGCCTGCCCCCGGCCATGACCGCGCGCTGTTCCACCGAACTGGCGAAAGCGACGTCGAATTCGGCCAGCTCGCGGTCGATTTCCTCCTGCGTCGGGGGCTGCGCCAGGGCATCGGCGATCACGCCGCGCACGTCTGCCAGCGCCGCCTGCCAATCAGCGCTGAGCGGCGCGAACGAGACGAACGTCGCATCGGCCGAACGGCTGACGTCTTCCTGCTCGACCTGGGCATAGAGGAACGAGCCGCCCCCGCGCGCGCGGGTTTCCAGCCGCCGGTTGATCACCGCCTGCGCCACCGCGTCGAGAAGCAGGCCTTCGTTGTAGACGATCGTGTCCTGCACCTGCCGCCAGGGCCGCAGCACCGCGTAGGAAAAGGTGCGCGGCAGGTCCGGCTCGACCAGTACCCCGGTCTCGCCGACCGGATTGCCACCGTTGGCGCCCGCCGGGGCGACCGGATCGCCGAAGTCGGGCGCGGGCACCGCCTTGCCCCGGCCCTTCCAGTCGCCGAACCAGCGCTCGATCAGCGAAGCGAACAGCACCGGATCGAAATCGCCCGCGACCACGATCACGGTGTTCTCCGGGCGGTACCAGCGCGAATGGAACGCATTGACCGCTTCGCCGGTCGCACCGGTCAGGGTTGCTTCGGTGCCGATCGGCAAGCGGTTGGACAGGCGCTGTCCGGCAAAGATGATCTCGCGCGAGCCTTCCGCCACGCGCTGCGCCGCCCCGCCCCGCTCGCGCATTTCTGCAAGCACGATAGGCACTTCGGCGGCAATGTTGGCATCGTTCAGCACCGGATCGCGGACCATGCCGGACAGGAGCTTGAAACTTTCGCCAAGCGAGGCCGGGCTCGCACCGGGCAGGTCGAGCTTGTAGACCGTGTGCGTCGGGCTGGTTTCGGCATTGGTGTCGCTGCCGAAGGTCGCCCCGAGCCGCTGCCAGGTGGGGATCGCCATGGCCGGGCCAAGGTACTTGCTCTCGCGGAACAGGAGATGCTCGAGCAGGTGAGCGTAGCCGCGCTCGCTTTCCTCTTCGTGGAGCGATCCGGCGTCGATGCGGATGCGGATCGAGACCTGCCCCGGCGGCACCCCGTTGCGGCGCACGGCATAGCGCAGCCCGTTGTCCATCTCGCCGAACACCCATTCCGGGTCGCGCGGCACATCGCTGCCTTCGTAGATCCACGGGGTCTCGCTGCCGCTCTGGATCGCGCGGGGCGCAGGCAGCTGCTCCTGCGCGTGAGCGACCGGGGTAACAAGCGCAAGCGGAAGCAGGCAGGCGAGGTGCCGCAGGGCACGGGGCATGAACGTCATCGGGCCAGTTATAGGGTGCCGGGTGATGAAGGGATAGTGAATAGCTTGCCTTCCCGACCGCTAACCAATGCGCGCTTGCCGGTGAGCGGGCAGCACCCTACATCGCGCCCATGTTCATCGAGACCGAAACCACCCCGAACCCCGCCAGCCTCAAGTTCCTGCCCGGCAAGCAGGTCATGGTCAGCGGCACGCGCGAATTCACCAGCCCGGAAGCCGCCGAGGCGAGCCCACTGGCGCAGGCGATCTTTGACACCGGCGACGTGGTCAACGTCATGTTCGGCGGCAATTTCATCTCCGTCACCGCTGCCCCCGGCGCGGACTGGTCGGCGCTGAAACCGCAGGTGGTCGCGATCCTGCTCGATCACTTCGTCTCCGAAGCGCCGCTCTTCACCGGTGGCACTGCGGCGGACATCGCGGTGCCGGCGGAAGACGATCTGGTGGTCGAGCAGAAGGCGGAGGATGCCGACATCATCGACCAGATCAACGACCTGCTGGAAACCCGGGTGCGCCCGGCGGTGGCGGGCGATGGCGGCGACATCCAGTTCCGCGGCTACAGCGACGGGGTTGTCTACCTGACCATGCAGGGCGCCTGCTCAGGCTGCCCTTCGTCGACCGCCACGCTCAAGCATGGCATCGAGGGCCTGCTCAAGCACTACGTCCCCGAAGTGACCGAGGTGCGCGCTGCATGAGCCGGCAGTTCCACGACCAGCCGCTCGGCAGCGCGGCACTGGCCCAGCTCTTCACCGAAGCCCGCACCTACAACGGCTGGCTCGACAAGCCGGTCAGCGACGCGCAGCTCGCGGCGATCTGGGACCTGATGAAGATGGGGCCCACGTCGGCCAACATGCTTCCGGCGCGGATCGTGTGGGTGAAATCTGACGAAGCCAAGGCCCGGCTCGCCGAATGCGTGATGGAGGGCAACAAGGCGAAAGTGCTCGCCGCCCCGGCCACTGCGCTGATCGCCTATGATATCGACTTCCACGAGGAACTGCCCTGGCTGTTCCCGCACACCGACGCGAAAAGCTGGTTCGAGGGCAACGAAGCCGGGCGGATCGAAGGCGCATTCCGCAATTCCTCGCTCCAGGGGGCCTACCTGATCCTCGCCGCGCGTGCGCTGGGGCTGGATACCGGGCCGATGTCAGGGTTTGACCCGGGCGCAGTCGAGGCCGCGTTCTTCGCCGACAACCCGCGCCACAAGGTCAATTTCATCTGCTCGGTCGGCTATGGCGACCCCGCCACGATCTTCGAGCGCAGCCCCCGGCCAGACTTCGACCGGTTCAACCGCATCGCCTGACCGCTTGCATAACCGGCAGGTGCCGTGCCAACGGGCCGCGTGATGCGAACCCTTGCCATCGATTGCGCCACCGAAGCCTGCTCCGTCGCCCTGTTCGAAGGCGAGCGGCTGGTGGCGCACGATCATCGCGTGCTCGGGCGCGGCCATGCCGAGCACCTGGTGCCGATGATTGCCGGCCTGCCGGAACGGGGCCGCGCCGCGCGGATTCTCGTCTCGCGCGGGCCGGGCAGCTTTACCGGGGTGCGGATCGGGCTGGCGACCGCGCGGGCGCTGGCTTTGGCCTGGGGGAGCCAGGTGCGGGCCTATCCCGCGCTGGCGATCATCGCCGCGATGGCCCGCGCACAGCGCCCCGGCCAGCCGGTCAGCGTAGCCATGACAGGCGGGCACGGCGAATGGTTCCTGTGCGATTTCGACAGCGACGGCCTGCCGCAGTCGGCAGTCCGCTCGCTGACACCGGAGGCTGCTGCGGCGGCGGCGCAGCACGCGCTGGTGGCCGGTTCGCAGGCGGACGCGCTGGTGGCACGCCGCAGCCATGGCGAGGCCCTGCCCCTGCGGCCCGATGCACGGTTTGCCCTGACCATTCCGGCTGCCCTCGCCGGACCGGACCTTGCCCCTGATTACGGTCGCCCGCCTGATGCAAGGCCCGCCGCATGATCGATGACATCGACCGGATCATGTCGGTGATGGCGCAGGCATTCGACCCCCATTGGGGCGAGGCCTGGAACCGCCGCCAGATCGGCGATGCCCTGCTGCTGCCCGCCACTGGCTACATTCTCGCCGACGCTTCTGGGCAATGGCCCGCCGAAGGCCGCGATGCCGCCGCCTTCGCCCTGACCCGGCAGACGCTCGACGAAGCCGAACTGCTGCTGATCGCGGTGGTGCCGCAGGAGCGTGGCCGGGGCCTTGGCCGGATTGTGCTGGAACAGGTCATCGCGGCAGTGCGCGGGCGCGGCGCGGCAAAGTTGTTCCTTGAAATGCGGCACAATAATCCTGCCGAACATCTTTATCGCGCGCTCGGTTTCGTGCCTGTCGGCCGGCGTCCGGCCTATTACCGGCTGGCCGATGGCTCACGGCTCGACGCAGTGACTTTCGCGCTGGCACTCTGAGTGCTTTTTCCACCAGTATGGTTTCATTCGGGTTGTCATGATTGATCGTGATACTTGCAATACTTATTCGGGCGGTGCATGGGCGGATTGCTCAAACGGCAATGACAGACCGTAAACGGCAAGTATCGATCGCAACTCGAGGAATTCATCATGGAAAACATGTCGCACGACATGGCCGAAACACTGATTACGCTGACTTCCGACATCGTGGCAGCCCATGTCAGCAACAACGACGTCCCGGTTGACCAGGTGCCGAACCTGATCACCACCGTCTACAGCGCGCTGCAAAGTCTTGGTGGCGAACCCGTGAAAGT
>JAHDXX010000291.1 GCA_023384025.1 Sphingomonadaceae bacterium | reverse complement strand
TGCGGTCGAGCGGCTGGAAACCTACACCCCTACCTGGCCACTGCCCAAGGTGTTCCGCCTGATGAGCAAGGGCGCGCTGGCCGAAGGCGTGTTCAAGGGCGAGACGATCAACACCCCCTCGATGCTGGCGGTGGAAGACGCGATCTTCGCGCTCGAATGGGCCAAGTCGGTCGGTGGGCTGGCGGGCATGAAGGCCCGCGCCAACGCCAATGCCGCTGCGCTCGACAGGATCGTGCAGGAGCGCGACTGGCTCGGGCACCTGGCATCCGATCCGGCGAGCCGGTCGAACACCAGCGTGTGCCTGACGGTCGAGGGCGCCGACGAGGCCATGATCAAGGCCATGGCCAAGCTGCTCGAAGAGCAGGACGCGGCCTACGACGTCGCCGGATACCGTGACGCCCCGCCGGGCCTCAGGATCTGGTGCGGCGCCACGGTCGACACCGCCGATATCGAAGCGCTCGGGCCCTGGCGCGCCGGGGCTTACGCGTGCGGCCCCACCGGCTACGCACAAGCCCTCGCCCCTGCTGGGGAGTGGGTTGGGTGGGGGGGCATGTCCCTCTCGTTTTTTCAACCAATTCAAGGGCCGGGAAGGCGTTCCCCTCTCCCCGGCCCTCTCCCCTGAAGGGGAGAGGGAGACTTCAAATGACCAAGCCCAAAGTCCTTATTTCCGACAAGATGGACCCCAACGCCGCGCGCATTTTCGAAGAGCGCGGGTGCGATGTTGACGTGAAACCGGGCATGACGCCCGACGAATTGAAGGCCGTGATCGGCCAGTACGATGGCCTCGCCATCCGCAGCGCCACCAAGGCGACCAAGGAGATCCTCGACGCGGCGACCAACCTCAAGGTCATCGGCCGCGCGGGCATTGGGGTCGACAACGTCGATATCCCCTACGCCAGCAGCAAGGGCGTGGTGGTTATGAACACCCCGTTCGGCAATTCGATCACCACCGCTGAGCACGCCATCGCGCTGATCTTCGCCGTCGCCCGCCAGATCCCGGCGGCGGATGCGGGCACGCAGGCCGGCACCTGGCCCAAGAACGACTTCATGGGTGTCGAGCTGACCGGCAAGACGCTGGGCCTGATCGGCGCAGGCAATATCGGCTCGATTGTCGCCAGCCGCGCGCTCGGCCTGAAGATGAAGGTCGTCGCTTTCGATCCGTTCCTGACCGAGGAGCGCGCGATCGAGCTGGGCGTGGAAAAGGCCGATCTCGACACCCTGCTGGGCAAGGCCGACTTCATTACCCTGCACACCCCGCTGACCGACCAGACGCGCAACATCCTCTCGGCGGAAAACCTCGCCAAGACCAGGAAGGGCGTGCGGATCGTCAACTGCGCGCGGGGCGGGCTGATTGACGAACTGGCGCTGAAGGACATGCTCGACAGCGGCCACGTCGCGGGCGCGGCGCTCGACGTGTTCGCGCAGGAACCGCCGGCGGCGGACCACCCGCTGTTCGGCACCAGGAACTTCATCTGCACTCCGCACCTCGGCGCCTCGACCACCGAAGCGCAGGTCAATGTCGCGCTGCAGGTGGCCGAGCAGATGGCCGACTACCTCGTCAACGGCGGCGTCACCAATGCGCTCAACGTGCCGAGCCTGAGCGCCGAGGAAGCGCCCAAGCTCAAGCCCTACATGGCGCTGGCGGAACGGCTCGGTTCGCTGGTCGGGCAGCTCGCCCACGGCAACCTGACCGAGATCAGCATCGAACGCGAAGGCGCAGCAGCCGAACTCAGCGGCAAGCCGATCGAGGCGGCGGTGCTGTGCGGGCTGATGAAGCAGTATTCCGACACCGTGAACATGGTCAACGCGCCGTTCCTCGCCCGCGAGCGCGGGCTCGACGTGCGCTCGATCCGGCATGAGCGTGACGGGGCCTACAACACCCTGCTGCGCGTGACCGTGGCGACCAGCCAGGGCGACCGCTCGGTCGCGGGCACGCTGTTCGGGGCGGAAAACCCGCGCCTCGTCGAGATCTTCGGCATCGGCATCGAAGCGGAACTGGCCGGGCACATGCTCTACATCGTCAACCAGGACGCACCCGGCTTCATCGGCCGGATCGGCACCCTGCTGGGCGAACACGGCATCAACATCGGCACCTTCAACCTCGGCCGTCGCCAGGCCGGGGGCGAGGCCGTGCTGCTGCTGAGCGTCGACCAGGCGATCCCTGACGAGGTGGTCAAGGCCGCCTGCGCCGTGGAAGGCGTCAAGATGGTCAAGGCGCTGGCGTTCTGATCGCGCGCAGCCTCCGTTCGTATCGAGCGGAGGCCGCAGGCCGCAGTCGAGACAGCCTTGCTCCGCGCAAGAGTGTCTCGACTGCCGCGATGCCGTGCATCGCTGCTCGACACGAACGGCGGTTGTTTCCTATGGCGGAAAGCAGATGATGACCGATCCCGACGATCTCCTGCCCGAGGGGCTGGCTGACCGCCTGCCCGCCGAAGCCGCGCTGGTGACGGCTGCCATGCGCGCCTGCCTCGATGTGCTCGATGGCAACGGCTATGACCGGGTGCGCCCCCCGCTGGTCGAGTTTGAACGCTCGATGGCGACGCGGATGGACGGGGTCTCCCCGCGCCGCATGTTTCGCTTTGTCGACCCGTCCTCGCTCCGCACACTGGCGCTGCGGAGCGACATGACGGTGCAGGTCGGGCGCATCGCGGCGACCTCGCTGGCAGGCGCGGCGCGGCCCTTGCGGCTGTGCTACGCGGGCGAAGTCGCGGTGATCCGGGCCGACCAGCTCGATCCGGCGCGGCAGAAGCTCCAGCTCGGCGCCGAGCTGATCGGCAGC
>JAHDXX010000290.1:1774-2789 GCA_023384025.1 Sphingomonadaceae bacterium | reverse complement strand
GGCGCTTGGCGAAACTGTGGCGCCAGAAGAACGTGTCGAGCCTGTCGCTGCGGGCGTTGTTGACGGGCTTGGGCTTCAGAGGCTGGCCCTGCTTGCCCTTGAGCGTGAGCGGGAAGCCCCAGGTCATCCGCCGCACTTCGCCCTCGGCCACCACCAGCCCGGGATAGCCGGGATAGACCTCCGCCACGAAGTTTGTCCCGCCGGTCGCTTCGACCGCATCAAACCACGCGGCGACTTCCGCCGGGGTCTTGGTCATGCGGTAGAGGTTGCACATTACGCGTTCCCCACCACGAAGCAGGCGGCGGCAACCAGCGCCCCGGTCCAGCGGTTGGAACGAAACCGATCTAGCGGATTGGCCCCGTCGGCCGGATCGAGCGTCATGACTTGCCAACCGAGGTGCGCCGCCGCCGGGATCAACGCCAGCAGCGCGATCCAGTCCGCCCGGTAGAGCCAGAACGCCAATCCCCACAGCGCCACGGCCAGCGCGTAGAACAGCGCGGTTCCCCCCCGCACTTTCTCGCCCAGGCGCAACGCCGAGGAGCGGATGCCGACCAGCGCGTCATCCTCCCGGTCCTGCAGCGCGTAGATCGTGTCGTAGCCGATCACCCAGAACACCGTGCCGAAGTACGTCGCGGCCAGCACATCCCAGTTGTCGCCGCGCAGCTGCGTCCAGCCGACCAGCACGCCCCAGCTGAACACCAGCCCGAGCCACGCCTGCGGCCACCAGGTGATCCGCTTCATGAACGGATAGGCGGCGACCAGCGCGAGGCTCGCCAGCGCCACCAGCTGGGCCTCCCAGCGCAGTTGCAGCAGCACGACCAGCCCGACCAGCGACAGGGCCAGAAGCCAGCCCCACGCCTTCTTGCGGCTCACCCGCCCACTGGCGACGGGCCGCGCGGCAGTGCGCGCGACCTGCCGGTCGAGGTCGGCATCGACGATGTCGTTGTACACGCACCCTGCCCCGCGCATGGCAATGCTGCCGCTCAACCTGCTGATCGCCTTCTGGCAGAGCGCG
>JAHDXX010000290.1:0-1764 GCA_023384025.1 Sphingomonadaceae bacterium | reverse complement strand
AGGAGGAGCCAGCCGAGCAGCGGCAATTGCCACCCTGCACCAGCCAGCCACACGCCCCATACGCACGGCCACAGCAGCAGCCACCAGCCAATCGGGCGGTCGAACCGTGCCAGCAGCGCCAGATCGCGAAGGCCCTGCGGCAAACGCGCGACCACCCCGCCGGAAATGCTCTGGCGCTCGCTGTCGGGAACCGAGGTTTCACTCGTGACGCTCATCCGGGTAAGCCGAAACCGCGGAGCAAAGTTGACAAAGGTGACAGCGTGTCACTTTCTTGGAAACCCGCTTTTCCTTCTATAATCATAATCATAACGATCATTTCCTGCTCCGGTTGACAGGTTGGCGGAAGAGAGAACGTTGCTGCACGTCTCTGGCACGCCATCGATTGCTCTAGCTGGCAAATTTTCCGTATGTAGGAAATCTCCCAATGAAGATGCCCGTCAGAAGGCTTTGCCACCTGTTCGCTGCATTTGCGGCAGGTGGCAATGCGGTTATGGAGCCATGATGCCCGCTACGCCTGCATGGCCGCCCCGAAGCGCCCCCCGCCTGTTCGTGCCGGGACCGCTCGGGCGCGGAGTGACTGTCACCGTTGAGGGCAATGCCGCGCACTATCTCGGCAAGGTCATGCGGGTTGCGCCCGGCGACGCGGTGATCCTGTGTGACAACCTGACCGGCGAATGGGCCTGCAAGGTTGTCGAGGCTGGCAAGCGTGCGGTAACGCTGGATCCCGTGGAGATGTTGCGCCAGCGCGAGCAGGTGCCCGATCTCTGGCTCTGCCCGGCGCTGCTGAAGAAGGACCGCTTCGATCTGGTTCTGGAGAAAGCGACCGAACTGGGCGTACGGGCGATCAGACCGGTTGTGACCCGCCGCTGCGTGGCCGACAAGCTCAACAGCGAGCGGGCGCGCATGATCGTGACCGAAGCGGCCGAGCAATGTGCCCGGACGGCCCTGCCCGAACTGGCAGCACCGGTCAGGCTCGACACTCTGCTCGATCACTGGCCCGCAGACCGGGCGCTGTTCTTCGCTGACGAAGCGGGCGGCGAACCGGCTGCAACCGCGTTCGGTGCCCATCGCGGCCCCGCTGCACTGCTGGTCGGCCCCGAAGGCGGGTTCGACGATGCCGAACGCAAGCGGTTGTGCGCGCACCCTTGCGTGAAACCGATCAACCTAGGCCCGCGAATCCTGCGCGGAGAGACCGCTGCGATTGCGGCGCTCTCGCTATGGATGGGACTGGCCGGAGACTGGCAAGGCAATGACCCCGATACCCCTGCATAATTGCACTGGCGCGGCCGCGTTCGGTTGCCTATCGCAACCGGCATGAGCACGCGCGAAGCCTCCGCCGGGGACGACCCGATCATCGAATCCCGCGACCAGCTGGTCGCCCCGATGCAACGCGGCGAAAAGCCGAAAGAGGCATGGCGGATCGGCACCGAGCACGAAAAGCTGGTCTACAAGACCGCCGATTTCCGCGCGCCGAGTTACGACGAGCCCTGCGGTATCCGCGACATGCTGCTGAACTTGCAACGGTTTGGCTGGACCCCGGTCGAGGAAGGCGGCAAGGTCATCGCACTCAAGGGCGAGGATGGCGCGGTCAGTCTTGAGCCCGCAGGTCAGCTCGAATTGTCCGGCGCGCCGCTGGAAAACCTTCACCAGACCTGCAACGAGACCGGGCGCCATCTCAAGCAGGTGAAGGAAGTCGGCGAGAAATGCGGGATCGGCTTCCTCGGTCTCGGCTTCTCCCCGACGTGGACGCGCGAGGAAACGCCG
>JAHDXX010000289.1 GCA_023384025.1 Sphingomonadaceae bacterium | reverse complement strand
CGGCTGGGCCTGGTGGCAGGTTGCCCACTGGATGCCGGATGCGGCCACCTACCCTGACCAGGGCGTGCTGGTGGGCCATGCGCAAGGCCCGGTCCGCTTCCGCACGGCCGGGGCGCTAGGGGCCGGTTTCGCCTACCTGCAGGCGAGCGATGGCGCGGACCATCAGGATGCCGCTTTCGCCCGCAACCTTGCCGCAGCGCGCGAAGCCGGGTTGCAGGTCGGCGCGGTCCACCATTTCGACCCCTGCACCATGGCCGACCGGCAATCGGCCAATTTCCTCACCATGGTGCCGCGCGGTGCGAACCTGCTGCCCCCGGCGATCGACCTCGACCGCACGGCGGACGACTGTGCCGAGCCCGTGTCGGATGCGGCGGTCGCCAGCGAGCTGATGACGCTGATCAACCAGATCGAGATGCACGCCGGCAAGCCCGTTATCCTGATGCTCGACCGGCGCTTCGAAGTGCGTCATCCGGTCGCCGCCCGGATCGAGCGCAACCTGTGGGTCAGCGGCACCTGGCGCGAACCGACATATGCCGGCAGGCCCTGGCTGCTGTGGACCGCCAACGAAGCGCTTTCCAGCGAAGTCAGCGAAGAGCCGGTCGGCTGGGTTGTCGCCCGGCCCTGACACACGGTAGAGGCAGGGCATGACCGATTCCGACCTGATCGCCGCTGCCCGCCAGGCTGCCGAGAATTCCTATTCGCCCTATTCGCGGTTCGCGGTCGGCGCCGCGCTGCGGTTCGCCGACGGAACCGTGGTGACCGGGACCAATATCGAGAATGCCAGCTATGGCCTGGCCCTGTGCGCGGAGACTGTCGCGGTGGCCAAGGCGATGGCGGACGGGGTGCGCGGCGGACTGGAGGCGGTCGCCGTGACCGGTCCCGGCGTCGAACCGATCACCCCGTGCGGACGCTGCCGACAAGTGCTCAACGAGCTGGCGCAACTCGGCGGAACCAACCCCGTGGTGCTGTGCACGGGCGAGAACGAAGTCCGCCGGATCCGCCTGTCCGAGCTGCTGCCGCACGCCTTCGGGCCCGCCAGCCTCAGCTGAAGCGAGCTATCCCTCCAGCCACTCCAGCAGCGCGCCCATGCAGTCAGCCCCGAGCTGGCGGCACCGCTCCGGGCTCCAGTTCTGGGCTGCATCGGGCGCGTCGTCGTGGTCCTTGTAGGGCATTTCCAGCGTCATGGCGCAGGCGCCGAAGCGGTGCGCCAGCTGCGTGGTGCACATCGTCATGTTGCCCTTGCCCGGGGGCGACACCGGATACCCTTTTGCCTGCTGGAAATCGGGCGTGCGCCGGTCAAGGATCGTACGATAGCGGGTGAACCGCTCCAGATGCTCTTCCGACAGGCCGGGAATGCCCTCGTACCCCGCGAGGAAGCAGGCCGGGATCGCTTCGTCGCCGTGGACATCCATCGCGAAGTCGACGCCGGTTTTATCCATCGCATTGCGGATCGCCAGCACTTCGGGTGATTGCTCCGCGCTCGGGTTTTCCCATTCACGGTTGAGGTTCACGCCGACCGCATTGGTCCGCAGGTGCCCGCGGCGTGACCCGTCCGGGTTGCAGTTAGGCACGACGTGGAAGGTGCACCGCCGCCGCAGCGCGCGCGCGACACTGCTCGCCGGGTCGGTCATCAGGTCGAGCATGCCTTCCATCCACCATTCGGCCTGGGTCTCGCCGGGGTGCTGGCGCGCGGTCAGCCAGACCACGGTCTCACCTTCGCCGAAGGTCAGGCAGTCGATCGGCTGCCCGTCGAGCGTCGTGCCCAAGCGGCGGTAGGCCACGCCATCGCTGGCTGCGGCCTGCGCCACGAGATCGTGGTGCCGCTCCATCGAATAGGGCGCGAAATAGGCAAACCAGGCGATCCCGCTGCCCAGCACGTGGCGCACGGTCAGCGTGCCGCCGTCTTCCGCAGCATCATAGGTCGACGGGGCTGCCGCCCAGTATTCGCGGTCTTCCGAAACCCGCGCATTGTAGGCGGGCCAGCCGAGCGGATAGGCAGAGCCTTCCAGCCCGGTGATCTTCAGGGTGACTTCCTGCCCCGCCGGCCCGGCGACGCGGAAATGGAACCACTGGAGGAATTCCGACATGTTGTCCGCGCGCACCGCAAGGCGGGCGACAGCGCCGTCAATCGACAGCACTTCGATATTGCCGCTGTCGAAATCGGCGTCGATCATGATGGTGTTCACTGAGTCACTTTCACTTGCACGGTTTCGCCATTGGCGCCCGGAAATTCCTTCAGCAGAGCCCCGGCAAGGGCGCTTGCATTGGCGTCGCTAGCAGCCAGCGGTGAATCAGGACTTACCGAAAGTTGCGCGCGACCTTCCCAATATGTCGTGCCGCTCGCCTTGTCACGGAGCATCAGCCCGAGCCGGGTGACCAGTTCCTCGCGCTTGCGCCCGCTTCCGAGATTGATCCCGATACCAAGGCCAAGACCCGATCCGAACGAGCCGGTCGACCCGCCCACCCCGACGCTCACCGGGCCGCGGCGCGGCAGGTCATCGTTCGCGACGAACTGCTCCAGCCGCACCTGGGCCACCTGGACCGCCTGGTCGCGGGCAACCTCGCGATAACCAAGCCGGGCCAGTTCGCGCGCGACGGCTGCCTTGTAGGGCGCAAGCGCGAGCGATTCGCCATCGGTCCCGGGCGCGCTTTCGACAAACACTGTCCCCTGCCCCAGCTGCGCAATCGCTTCCGGGGCCACGAACCGGGTTACTTCGGCCGGCCCGGCCCACGGGCCGGTCGTACACCCGGCTGACACGGCAGCAAGCAGCACGGCACCGATCAAGGCTGGAATTTTCATGATGCGA
>JAHDXX010000014.1:16810-24820 GCA_023384025.1 Sphingomonadaceae bacterium | reverse complement strand
GCAATTGCCAATCACCGATCTTATCGCAAAGGGGGCACAACCATCGTGCACGAAACGCTGTTCCAACCGCTGACCATGGGCGCACTCGAAGCGCGCAACCGCATTTTCATGGCCCCGCTCACCCGCGGCCGGGCGACCCAGCCGAATTTCGTGCCGAACGAGATGATGGCGACCTACTATCGCCAGCGCGCGGGCGCGGGGCTGATCATCAGCGAAGCGACCGGGATCAGCGTGGAAGGGCTCGGCTGGCCCGCCGCCCCCGGCATCTGGAGCGAGGAACAGGTCGAAGGCTGGAAGCTGACCACCAAGGCCGTGCATGAGGAAGGCGGCCTGATCGTGCTGCAGCTGTGGCACATGGGCCGGATCGTGCACCCCGATTTCCTTGGCGGGCAACCGGGCGTCTCGGCCAGCGCCACCACTGCGCCTGATCATGCCCACACCCCCACCGGGCGCAAGCCCCACGAACAGGCCCGCGCGCTGGAGACCGACGAAGTTGCCCGTGTAGTCGACGACTACCGGAAAGCTGCCGCCAACGCCAAGGCCGCCGGGTTCGACGGGGTTCAGCTGCACGGCGCCAATGGCTATCTGGTCGACCAGTTCCTGCGCGAAAGCACTAACCTGCGCACCGACCGCTATGGCGGCTCGCCCGAGAACCGCACCCGCTTCCTGCGCGAAGTGCTCGAAGCGCTGATCGGCGTGTGGGGTGCTGACCGGGTCGGTGTGCGCCTGTCGCCCAACGGCGAGACGCAAGGATGCGACGACAGCAATCCGGCGGCAACCTTCGGTGCGGCGGCCCGGGTGTGCGAGGAGCTGGGCCTCGCGTTTGTCGAACTGCGCGAGCCGGGGCCGGAAGGCACCTTCGGGCGGACCGACGTGCCCAAGCAGAACGCGCTGATCCGCTCGATCTATTCCGGCGCGCTGGTGCTCAACAGCGACTATGATGCGGCTCAGGCGGAGGAAGATGTCGCCAGCGGCAAGTGCGATGCGGTGAGCTTCGGGCGGCCCTATATTTCCAACCCCGATCTCGAGCGGCGGATCGCGCAGGGGGCACCCTTTGCGCCCAACGTCAATGTCCCGCACAGCTGGTACCTGCCCGGCCCGGCCGGTTACATCGACTATCCCACGCTGGAGGAAGCGGCGGCAGGCGCCTGAGGACAGCTGCAATGCAATCCTGGCTTTTCATTCCGGCCGGCAACACGGCCCGCCTTGCCAAGGCGGCAGACCTGCCGGCCGACGTGATGGTGATCGACTTTCATTCCGAAGGCAGTGAACCAAGCCAGGAAGCGCGCGAGCAGGCGACCAGCTGGCTCGCGCACCAGCGCTCGACGGGCGCAAGATTTGCCCGGTGGGTGAGGATCAGGCCGGTCAATGCCCCGCAGTGGCGCGAGGACCTTGCGGCCGTCATGTCAGCCCGCCCTGACGGCGTCATCATGACCGGTGTCGAGAACCCGGACGACGTGCGGAGGCTCGGCAGCGAGATCTACGAGTTGGAGCAGCGTCACGGCATGGCGCTGAATTCGCTGCCGCTGATGCTGGAGCTGGGGGCAACCGCGAGAGGTGCACTGGCGACGGAGCGGATGGCGCTCGATCCGCATCCGCGGGTCTCCGGTGTCACCTGGGATCCGGCCATGCTCGCGCGCGATATCGGCTGGGCCGCCGCGCCAGGCAAGGGCGGCTGGCCCGGGCCGCTCGCGGAAGTGCGGGCGCTGATCGTGCTGGTGGCGGCGGCGCTGGGCGCGCTCGCGCTCGAGGCGCCGTGCCCGGTGTGGCGTGACAGCGAAGCCTTTGCCCGCGCCTGTGCCCTTGCCCGGCGCGACGGGTTCGATGCCATGGCCGCGCTCCACCCGGCACAACTGGCGGAAATCAACACCCGCTTTGCCCCGACCGAAGCGGAACTCGAAGTCGCGGGCAGGATCGTCACGCTGTTCGAGGAATCGCCCTCTGCCAACATGCTGTCGCTGGACGGACGGATCATCGACCGCGCGCAGCTGGCCCGCGCACGACGGGTTCTGGGCAACTAGGGTCAGGACCCCTAGCCTTCTTCGGCAGAATCCGTTGCTGAGGCCGGCTCGGCAGGCGCGGGTTCTTCGGGGGCTGCCGCACCATCCTGCGGACCGGCTTCATCGGCGCCGCCGACATTGGCGCCACCCTCTCCCGGTGCAGCCCGCATCGGCGGGGACTGCGACCTGAGCTGCTCCAGCGGAATCATGTCGTCGCTGATCGTCCCGCCCAGCACTTCGCCCTCGGCCCGCCTTTCTGCAGGAGCTGCGTTGTCCGTTCCCTTGTCGCAGGCTGCCAGCAGCGCAAGCGGGAGAACCAGCAGGGGCAGTCGAAGCCTCGGGGTCATCAGTCAGCCTTTCGGATCAAGGGACGCAAGAAAGGCGTCCAGCCGCGCGTGCAATGCCGCATCCCATTCGCCTGGCGCAAGTGCAATCCCCAGCCGGTCGAGGCTGGTGACCCCGAATTCCTCGATCCCGCACGGCACGATCCCGCCGAAATGGGTCAGGTCCGGGGCAAGGTTGACCGAAAAACCGTGCATGGTGACCCAGCGCCGCACACGCACGCCGATCGCTCCGATCTTGGCTTCGCTCCCGTCGATATCGCGGGTCCAGATCCCCACGCGGCCATCGACCGCCCAGCTTTCCACCCCGAAACCGGCCAGTGTCGCGATGACCCATTGTTCCAGCCCGTGGACGAACCGGCGCACGTCGCGCCCGCGCCGCGACAGGTCGAGCATGACATAACCGACCCGTTGCCCCGGCCCGTGATAAGTGTAGCGCCCGCCCCGTCCGGCCTCGACCACTTCGAAGCGGGGGTCGAGCAGCTCGTCCAGCGCAGCGCTGGTCCCTGCGGTATAGACGGGAGGATGTTCAAGCAGCCAGACGAGTTCGCCCGCTTCGCCTGCCGCAATCGCCGCGTTGCGCTGTTCCATGGCAGACAGCGCCTCGCGATAGGGCACGAGGCCGGGCGATACGCGCCATTCGGGGGACTGGTCGGTCATTGCCGATTGCGTGGCGGCATGTTCGCGGCTTATCAAGAGGGTTCACCGCAAGGGGAGGACTGAAACCATGAATTTCGACATGGGCCGCGCCTGGAGCGAAGCAATCGCCAAGCTCGGGGCAAATTTTTCGCTGCTGGCGATTCTGGGCGGGGTATTTTTCTTCGTCCCGTCGCTGCTGATGTTCATCGCCTTGCCGGATGTCATGGGCACGCTGATGAGCCCGAACATGGACCCCACCCAGATGGAAGCAGTAATGGCTGACCTCGGGCCTTCGTTCTTCGGGTTCTACCTGCTGGTGATTGTGACCAGTTTCATCGGTTATGTCGCGATGGTTGCCTTGCTGGGGGACAACAGTCGCCTGTCCGTGGGAGAGGCCATCGGCCGTGGCGTAAAGGCCCTTCTTCCGCTGCTGGCGATACTGGTGATCGTGATCGTCGCCTATTTCGTGATTGCCCTGGTCCTTGGCCTTGTGATGGGCTTGCTGCTGGCCGCAGTCGGGTCCGCTTCGACGGGTCTTGCAGCGGCGCTGACCTTCGTCATCGTCATCGCGATTATCGGGGCCTTGCTGTGGGTGATGACGCGGCTGTCGATGATCACCCCGGTGATCGCGCTGGAAAACACCATGAACCCGTTCACCGTGCTGGGGCGTTCATGGGCATTGACCGGTCCGGCTCAAGGGCGGCTGTTCCTGTTCTACCTGGTGCTGTTCATCGCCTACTTCGTGGTCGCCCTGGTAGCCTTCATGATCATGGGCCTGATTACCTCGGCGATCGGAGCGCCCAGCGTGCTCGGGTTCCTCAACGGGATTGTCGGAGCGCTGGTGGCGATGCTGTTTTCAGCCATCTTTGTGGCGATCTACAGCCAGCTGGCCGGGGCCACGGCTGCAAATGTCGGGGACACCTTCGAATAGGCAGGCGGAGCTGGGGCTGGCCTATTCCTTCCAGCCCCAGAACAGCTTGCACGGCAGCACGTTGAGCAGTTCGAAACCGGCATCGATCCGGGCGAAATGCGGTGCCATGAAATCGCGCGCCCGGGCGGAAAACTGGTAGACCAGCAGCGTCCCGCCCGGGCGCAGCACGCGGTGGGTGGCGGCAGCAATCGCCGGTCCGACTCCGTCGGGCAAGGTCGAGAATGGCAGGCCTGACAGGACATAATCGGCCTGTTCGAACCCGAGCGCGCGGACGATATCCTCGACATCGGCGGCCGAACCGTGGACCGCATGGAACCGCCCGTCCGTGATCGTGCGCTTGAGGTAGTCGATGTAGAGGGGGTTGGTGTCGATGACCACCAGCGTCCCGTCGCGCCGCAAACGTTCCAGCACCGGGTAGCAGAACGTGCCCACCCCCGGGCCATATTCGACGAACAGGCGGCATTGCTGCCAGTCGACCGGAGCGAGCATCTTCGCGATGGTGAAGCGCGAGGACGGGATGATCGAGCCGACCATCTTCGGATGCTCGAGGAAACCCCGAAAGAACACGCCCCACTGACCGAACAGGCGAGCCATACGCTGACGCAGCCCCTGGGGCCGTGCGAGCGCCGAAGTGGCGGGATTGGTCAAGAAATGTGCCTCGTCAGGTTGCGACCGCGTCCGGCGTGCCGTTGTCTGCTGCCAGAGTCGCAAATTCACCGGTCCATTGCAAGCGCGCCCTGCCCGGCGTAGCGAACCACTTGCCATGGCCGAGTCCGACCTCACACCCGCTCCCGCCGAAACTGCCACCCGTTATGGCGGCGCAATCTCGCGCGGACGGATGGCGCTGCTGTTCGCGGTCATGCTGACCACGGCGGCGGGCAACACCGCGATGCAGTCGGTCATGCCGTCGATCGGCACCGCGCTGGGGGTCAACGACGTGTGGATCAGCCTGGCCTATACCTGGTCAGCGCTGCTGTGGGTGGTCTGTGCACCGTTCTGGGCGGGCCGGTCCGACCAGCGCGGCCGCAAGGCGATGATGGCGCTGGGGATGTTCGGTTTCATCGTGTCGATGGCCCTGTGCGGCCTTGCGCTCTGGCTCGGCCTCACCGGCGTGCTTTCGGCCTTCTGGGCGCTGATCGCCTTCGCCGGCGCCCGTAGCCTCTATGGAGGGTTCGGGTCTGCCGCTCCGCCCGCGGTGCAAGCCTATGTCGCCAGCCGCACCCCGCGTGCCGAACGGACCCAGGCCCTTTCGCTGATCGCTTCCAGCTTCGGCCTTGGAACGGTAATCGGCCCCGCGCTGGCCCCGCTGATGGTGCTGCCAGTGCTGGGCCTGACCGGGCCGTTCATCATCTTCGCATTGATCGGGATCATCACGCTGATCGCGTTGCGGCTGCGCCTGCCCAATGACGAGCCGCAGTTTCCCGCGCGCGGCACGGCCTACGACGCGCCCTATGCAGGCGGCCCTTCGACCGAGCAGAGCGAGGACAGCGAGACAATGCCCCCGCCCCCGGCGACCCGGCTGCGCTGGTTCGAACCGCGTCTGCGCCCGTGGGTGATCGTCGGCCTGCTTGGCGGCCACGCCCAGGCGATGACACTGGGGATTGCCGGTTTCCTCGTGCTTGACCGGATGGGCCTGCGCGCCACGCCTGACGATGGCACCGGCGCGGTCGGGCTGGTGCTGATGGCCGGCGCGATTGCGACCCTGCTGGCGCAATGGGGCCTGATCCCGCGCTTCGACCTCGGCCCGCGCGCGGCAACGTTGTCAGGCATCGCTGTCGCGGCAGCGGGGGTGGCCATGCTGGGAGTGGCGGACGACCTGCACCTGATTGCGTTGAGCTTCGCTATCGCCTCACTCGGCTTCGGGCTGTTCCGGCCAGGTTCGACCTCGGGCACCTCGCTCGCCGTGACCCGGGCAGAGCAAGGCCAGGCTTCCGGCGTGACCGCCTCGGTGGCCGGGGCGAGCTATGTCTTTGCCCCGGCGCTCGGCGTGTGGCTCTACGGCCATTCCGACTGGCTCGGCTTCGGCCTGATCGTCGCGCTGTGCGCAACCGTGTTCGGCTATGGCTGGTACGCGCTCCAGGCCGACGAGGAACTGACTCGCGAGCGGCGTTAGAGGATTTCGCGCACCATATCCTGCGGGCGGCACAGCCGCACACCCTTGTCCGTTTCGACCAGCGGCCGCTCGATCAGGATTGGCTCGGCTGCCATCGCGGCGAGCACGTCGGCATCAGGCGCATCGGGCAGGCCACGCTCCTCCGCATCGGTGCCGCGCTTGCGCAGGCCCTGCTGCGGGGAAATCCCGGCATCGCGATAAAGCTGCGCCAGCTTGTCCGCCGTTGGCGGGGTCTTCAGGTATTCGACCACGGTCACCGCCACTCCCGGCGTCTCTTGCAGGATCGCCAGCGTCTTGCGCGAGGTGCCGCAGTTCGGGTTGTGCCAGATCGTTGCCTTCATGTCCGCTAACTCCCTTCGCCGGTTCGCTGGCGACCTAGTTTGCCGGAAAATCCGCTGCAACTGCAAATAGGACTTGTAAGTGATAATTATTCGCAATAACGCGCTTTCCATAATTGAGAACGACTCGCAACGAGGAAGAATGATGACCCGTCTCCCGATCCGCGGCCTTCTGCTGGCCAGCGCGACCGCCATCGCCCTTGCCGCCCCCGCCCATGCGGCGGAAGACGTAGCGCCGGAGCGGGATTACCTCGCGGCAGAAATCGTCGTCACCGGGCAGGCCGACAGCTACGGCACCAGCGATGGTTCGAGCGGCACCAAGACGGCCACCCCGCTGATCCGCGTGCCGCAGACGGTCGCCGTGATCACCGAGGACCAGTTGCAGGACCAGGCCATCACCCAGCTGGGCGAGGCGCTGCGTTATGTTCCGGGCGTCAGCATGGAAACCGGCGAGGGACACCGCGACGAAGTGTTCATCCGCGGCCAGGAAACCACCGCCGACTTCTACCTCGATGGGCTGCGCGACGATGCACAGTATTACCGCTCGCTCTACAACGTCGAACGGGTCGAAGTGCTGAAAGGCGCCAATGCGCTGATCTTCGGGCGCGGCGGCGGCGGCGGCGTGATCAACCGGGTCAGCAAGATGGCCAAACCCGGCGAACGGATCGTCGCCTTGCGCGGATCGGTCGACAGCTTCAGCGCCTTCGACCTCTCTGCCGACGTCAACCAGCCGCTCGGCGAGGGCGTGGCCTTGCGGGTCAACGGGACTTACGAGGAATTCGACAGCCACCGCGACGCGTTCGAAGGGCGCTTCTTCGGCATTTCCCCTACGCTCACCGCTGACCTCGGCAGCCAGACCCGCCTGATCGCCAGCTATACCTACGATGACGACGAACGGGTGACCGATCGCGGTCTGCCGTCGCTGGGCGGCGCTCCCTTGCGCGGGTTCGACCGGGCGTTCCTCGGCGACCCGGATTTTGGCCGGGCCAGCAACGAAGCCCACATCGCCCGGATGCGGCTGGAGCATTCCTTCAGCGACAACTGGTCGGGCAATGCCACGCTGCAATATGCGAATTACGACAAGATCTACGCCAACCTCGTGCCGGACAATACCAACGGCACTACCGTGCGGCTGTCAGGCTACGAGGACTTCCAGACCCGCGAGAACTGGATCGCGCAGGCAAACCTGGTTGGCAAGTTCGCGACGGGTGCGCTGGCGCACACCCTCCTCGCCGGGGTCGAAGCGAGCTGGCAGGACTCGTTCAACGGGCGGCGTAATGTCCAGTTCGGCGCTGCATCTACCGGCTTTACTTCTACCGTTACCGTCCCGCTGGCCCGCGCCCTGACCATTCCGGCGTTCTCGCTCACCGCGCCGGTGCGCGGCAATGACAGCGACCTCAAGGTCCTCTCGGGCTATGTCCAGGACCAGATCGAGATCGGCGAGCACGTCGAGCTGATCGCGGGCCTCCGGTGGGACCGGTTCGATCTCGATACCACCAGCCTCAACGGCACCCGTACCACCCGGGTCGACGAGAAAGTCAGCCCCCGCATCGGCCTCGTGGTCAAGCCGAGCGAGGCGCTGTCGCTCTATGCCAGCTATGCCACCAGCTTCCTGCCGCAGGCAGGGGATCAGTTCTTCCTGATCGCC
>JAHDXX010000014.1:2472-16800 GCA_023384025.1 Sphingomonadaceae bacterium | reverse complement strand
CGCCCCCGCCGACGAAGCGTTCGAGCCGGAAAGGTTCACCAACCACGAAATCGGCGCCAAGTGGCTGGTCGCGCCCGAACTGTTCCTCACCGCCGCGCTGTTCCGGCTCGACCGGACCAACAGCAAGGGCCCCAGCCCGACCAACCCCGCCCTGGTCGAGCTGGTCGGCGAAAGCCGCGTCGAAGGGTTCGAGCTCAATCTCGTGGGCAAGATCATGCCCGGCTGGCAGGCCAATATCGGCTACACCTATCTCGACGGCGAGATCCGCACCGCGACCCGGTCAGCCCCCGCCGGGCGGCGACTGGAGCAATTGCCGGAGCACCAGCTGACCGCATGGAACCATGTCGAAGTGACCGACAGGTTCGGCTTCGGCCTTGGCCTGATCTGGCAGGGCGAGCAGTTCGCCAGCCTGTCCAACGCGGTCACCCTGCCCGATTTCTTCCGGGTCGATGCCGCGCTCTACTACCAGCTGGATGATCGCATCGCGCTGCAGGTCAATGTCGAGAACCTGCTGGACGAGGCCTATTACCCGAGCGCGCACGGCGACAACAACATCCAGCCGGCCAAGCCGTTCGCTGCCCGGTTCGGAGTGCGGGTCGAGCTTTAGGGTTCGGTCTTCGGCGTGGCCATCGCCGGGACTTCGCGTGCAGCGTCGGTCGGATCGATCCCGGGTGCAGGCGCCGCGCTGATCGTCTCGCGCCGGGCAGCGACCCGCCCGGCCCGCTGGATCGCACGGACCAGCCGGGGATAGACCCCGCAGCGGCACAGGTTGGGGATGGCAGCGCGGATCTCCTCCTCGCTCGGGGCCGCAGTCTTGCGCAGCAGGGCGGCTCCGGCAATGGCAATGCCCGGAGTGCAGAACCCGCACTGGATCGCCCCTTCGGCGACCAGCGCCTGCTGCACCGGATGCGAGCGGTCGCGGCTCAGCCCTTCGATGGTGGTGATGAAGCGCCCCTCGGCTTCATCGAGCGTGACCAGGCAGCTGCGCAGCGCCTCGCCATCGACCAGCACCATGCACGCGCCGCAATCCCCGTTGCCGCAGCCATATTTGGTGCCGGTCAGGTTGGCAGCATCGCGCAAGGCCCACAGCAGCGGGGTGCGGCCATCCATATCGAATTCGAGCGGTCGCTCGTTCACGGTCATGCGCGGCATCGGGCACCCCTTCTCCTGGCTGCGTCCTATCGCACGACGCGTCGCCCGCGGACAAGCCGTGGAAGGGCTCTTCCCACGCCTCGCGCTGCGGGCTAGGCGAGCAGCAGATGAGCGGACCCGCAAAACTCGTAACCGGCGATATTCGCGGGCATCTCGTGGGCCAGACCCTGCCCAACGTAATCGGGGTCGCGGCGCTCATGTCGGTCGCGCTGCTCAATGCCTACTACATCGGCCGCCTCGGCCGTGCGGAGCTGGCGGCGGTCGCATTCATCTTTCCGGTGGTGATTGCCATTTCCAGCCTAGGCGTCGGGGTAATGGTCGGGATCAATTCCGTCATCGCCCGCTCGCTTGGCGCCGGCGATGTCGAGCAGGCAGCCCGGCGGGCCAACTTCGGCGCGGTGTTTGCCGTGGTGACCGGCGCAGTGCTGGGGCTGGCCCTGTTCGTGCTGGTCGACCCGCTGTTCCGCCTAATGCAGGCCAGCGCCGAGCTGCGCCCGCTGATCCGCCAGTTCATGACACCTTACGCGATCGGCCTGCCCTTGCTGCTGCTGCAAATGGGCCTTGGCGGGGTGCTGCGCGGACAGGGAGAAGCCAAGGCCAATTCGATCATCTCGCTGGCCTATGCCGGGTCGAACTGGGTGACCAATCCTGTCCTGATCCTGGGCGTTGGCGGCGTCGGCGGGTTCGGCCTGGCTGGTGCAGCCTGGGCCATGGTCGCCGGTTACGCGCTGGCCTGCGTCATGGGGCTGTGGTTCATCGCCCGCACGCCGCTGCCGATCAACCCGGCCCTAATCCGCCAGTGCCGCATGGGCGAATCCGCGCGGGCGATATTGCGGGTAGCGGGGCCCGCAGCGCTGTCCAACGCGATCAACCCGATCGGCCTCGCCGTGCTGACCGCGCTGCTCGCCCGCGAAGGCGAGGCTGCCGTCGCAGGGTTCGGCGCGGCCGGGCGGTTGCAGAGTTTCGCGGTTGTCCCCCTGCTCGCCCTGTCGGGTTCGATCGGTGCGATCGTCGGGCAGAACTGGGGCGCCGGCGAACATGATCGCGCCCGCCTTGCCCTGCGGGAAGCCTATCTGTTCTGCCTGCTTTACGGACTGGGCACCGGGGTTCTGCTGTTCGCGTTCGGCAACTGGTTCGGCGGCGTGTTCAGCCAGGATCCGGCAGTGATCGCACAGTTTTCCGACTACCTTGCGATTTCAGTCTGGGGCTACGCCGGTTTCGGCCTGCTGATCGTGGCCAACGGGGCGCTCAACGCGGTTGACCGGTCAGCCTATGCATTGGCGCAGAGCCTTGCCCGGGTGTTCCTGCTGATGCTGCCGTTCGCATGGATTCTGCGCAATACCTGGGGGGCGCACGCAATCTATGGCGCGGAGCTGGCCGCGAACCTTGGCGGAGGCGCGCTCGCCGCTGTGGTTGCCTGGCGCGTGCTCTCGAGGCCAGCGCACCGGTGACCAATCGTTAACCAAGACCGTCCATAAATCGGCCCGACCAACCCGGGGGCGAAGCGATGGACGATCTGCTGGCTGAATTCGTTGCGGAAACGCGCGAAATGCTCGCAGCGATTGAAGGCGAACTCGTCGCCTGGGAAGCCGATCCGGCCGACCGCGCGCGGCTCGACGCGATTTTCCGCTTCGTCCACACGGTCAAGGGTAACTGCGGGTTTTTCGATTTTCCGCGGCTTGAGCAGCTCAGCCATGCCGCCGAAACCGCCCTGGCCGAAGTGCGCGCCGGGCGGCGCCAGCCAGGCACCCACCTGGTCAACGCCGTGCTGGCGGTGATCGACCGCATTGCCGAACTGGTCGCCATGATCGAATGCGGCGAAACCCTGCCGGTTTCCGGCGACGAACGGCTGATCGCCGCGCTGGAACCGGACAGCGAAGGCGAATGCCTGCCGGATGATGCGCGGGAAGTCAGCGGCAGCGAACGCCGCGTTTCCAGCGCTCCCGGATCGAACCGGTCAATCCGCTTGCCGGTCGACCTGCTTGACCGCCTGATGAGCGGCATTTCCGACATGGTGCTGGCCCGCAACGACCTCGCCCGCCGTCTCCGCGAAGCGGGCAACCAGCCCGCGATCGACGGCCCATTCGAGCGTCTGTCGGGCATACTCAACGATGTCCGCGAAGGGGTGACGCGGATGCGGATGCAGCGGATCGAACATCTCTACAACGCCCTGCCACGGCTCGTGCGCGATCTCAGCGCGGAGCTGGGCAAGCAGGTCATGATCGACCTGCAGGGCGGCGATGTCGAGCTGGACCGCGAGATGATCGAGATCGTCCGCGACCCGCTGACCCATATCCTCCGCAACGCGATCGACCACGGCATCGAAACCCCGTCGCAACGCCTTGCCGCAGGCAAGCGCGAGATCGGGCTGCTGACCATTGTCGCACGGCAGGCGGGCAACAAGATCCTGCTGGCGATCAGCGACGACGGGCGCGGGCTCGACCTTGACCGGATCAGCGCCAAGGCGGTCAGCCACGGCCTTGGCACCAGCACCCAGATCGATGCGCTCAGCCACGATCAGAAGCTGGCCCTGATCTTCGAACCGGGCCTCTCCACTGCCGAGCAGGTCAGCGGCATATCCGGCCGCGGTGTCGGGATGGACGTGGTCCGCGCGAACCTCGAAAAAGTCGGCGGCGCGATCCGGGTCGAAAGCGAAGCCGGGCAAGGCACGCTGTTCGTGCTGGAACTGCCGCTGACGCTGAGCATCATCGCCGGCCTGACCGTCGAAAGCGGCGCACAGCGTTATGCCATTCCCCGCTCCTACATCGAGGAAATCGCCCGGGGCCGTTCGGACGCGATTGCAGTCGAAGAGCTGGGCGATACCAGCTTCGTCACGTTCCGCGGCCGCCGTGTGCCCGCCATCGCGCTCGGCCGCGTGCTCGGAGCGGGCGAGGCCCCGCCCCTTGCCAGCGGCGTGTTCGTATTCGTGCGACTGGCCAATGGCGACCTGTTCGCGCTGGTGGTCGACCGGGTGCTCGACAACGAGGACCTGGTGGTCAAACCGCTCGCTCCGCCGGTCATGGCCACCGGCGTTTATGCCGGCACGACCCTGCTCGATGACGGCAACCCGATCCTGATGCTCGATATCCCGGGCATTGCCGCCCGTCACCAGCTCGCCAGCACGCTCGGCGCCCGCCGGATGGAACCGGTCGAGCAGGTGCGGCACGAGGATCGCGAGAACGACCGGGTCATCCTGTTTACCGATCTGGCGGGGCGTCGCCGGGCCATCCGTCTGGCTGCCGTCGCCCGGATCCAGACCATCGATATCGCCAGTCTGGCGCACGAAGGTGGTCAGCACCGCGCCAGCATCGAAGGGATGATCCTGCCGGTCGCCGGGATCGATGGCGACTTGCCTGCGCACGGCAAGCTGACGGTCCTGCGCCTGAGTGACGGCATGCGCGAAATCCTGTTTGCCGCCAGCGCTGTTGACGACAGCGCGGAACTGGCCAGCGGGCTGGTGCCACTGGCGGACGACCCTTTGCTGGAAGGCACCGCGCTGGTCGAAGGGACAGTCACAGCCGTTATCGACGCCCACCGGCTGTTCGGGCGGCTCGCCGATGCAAGCGGTCCGGCGCTGGGCAAGGTTTGCCGGCTGCCATCAGACGATGACTGGGCCCAGGCCTTTCTTGCCCCGATGCTCAGGGCTGCCGGGTATGCGATTGCCAGCAGCGAGGATGACACGCCGGCCGATGTGGTATTCGCCCTGGCCGACGGTTCCGTCGATCCGGCAAATCCGGCGCGGGTAATCCGCCTCAGGACCACGGTCGAACCGGAACACCCGGATGACACTTCGATCTACCGCTACGATCGTGCCGCACTGCTGGCGGCGCTGGATCGGGCACCAGGAGGCTGACATGGGCGAACTCTACCTCCTGGTGCAGATTGGCGGCCGCCGCGCGGCGATCCCCGGTGCCCGGGTGCAGTCGGTGGTCGAGATCGACCAGATCGTCCCCGTCCCGCTCGCTCCGCGCCACGTCGCCGGACTGGCCGCCTTGCGCAGCCGGGCACTGACCGTGATCGATACGCGCGCTGCCCTGGGCCTCGATCCGGCGCTCTGCGATACCGAAGGGCGGGCCGCAGTGGTCGAACTCGATGGCCATGGCTATGCACTGCTGGTCGACCGGGTCGAGGACGTCGCCCAAGCCGATGCCGTATCGGACCGTTGCGATGCCACGCTAGGCCCGGCGTGGGACCATGTCGCGCTGGGCTTCGTGGAAACGCCGGTCGGACCAGCCGTGCTGGCCGATATCGCCGCGCTTGTCGCAGGACAGGCTCCGTCACGCAGCCGGGCAGCGTAAGGCCCGTGTTAACCGTTTACCCATAGGCTCGCCGTTCCGGGACAAGGACCACCGCGATGAAAACGTGCCTGATCGTCGATGACTCGCGGGTAATCCGCAAGGTATCGCGCCATATCCTCGAATCGCTCGGCTTCGCGGTCGAGGAGGCCGAGAACGGCCAGCTCGGGCTGGAACAATGCTCCGTGTCGATGCCTGAACTGATCATGCTCGACTGGAACATGCCGGTGATGACCGGGATCGAATTCATCGTCCAGCTGCGCCAGCGCCCCGGCGGCGACAAGCCCAAGGTGGTGTTCTGCACCACGGAAAACGACGTCGCCCACATTCGCGAAGCGATCAGCGCCGGGGCAGACGAATACGTGATGAAACCGTTCGATCACGAGACGCTCCAGATCAAGCTCCAGCTCGTCGGAATGGCCTGAGGCCGCGGCCGTGGCCCCCGCCGCATCTGCAACTGTTCTCGCGCCACCCCGCCCCCCGGCGCGTCGCGCAATCCGGGTCATGGTGGTCGATGACTCGCTGATCGTGCGCACGGTGCTGTCACGCGTGATCGACCCTGAACCCGACATGGAAATCGTCGCCAAGGTCAGCAGCGCGGAGCTGGCACTGGCTGAGCTGGCCCGCAACCCGGTCGACATTGTGCTGCTCGATCTCGAGATGCCCGGCATGGGCGGGCTGGAAGCCCTGCCCAGGATCCTGTCCGCGCATCAGCGCCTGCCGGTACTGGTGGTTTCCTCGCTGACCGAGCACGGTGCCGAACACACCCTCGCCGCACTGGCGATGGGGGCTGCCGACACCATGCTCAAGCCGCGCTCGGGCCAGTTTGACCAGACGTACCGGATCGCCCTGCTGGAACGGATTCGCGCGCTTGCCACACCCGCGCGCGCTCCGGCCCGGGCAGGCAATCCCCCGGCCCCGCAGCCCGCCGCCCGCACCGTCAAGCCGGGCCGGCCCGCCCTGATTGCGATCGGCGCTTCGACCGGCGGCATCCATGCGATGGGGCTGCTGCTGCGCGCATTGCCCCGCCAGGTCACCCTTCCGATCCTGGTTGTCCAGCACCTGCCGGCCTCGTTTTCCGCCGTGTTTGCCCGGCAGCTGCAACTTGCCTCCGGCCGGACCGCGCTTGTCGCAAGCGACGGAATGGCGGTGGAGCCGGGCCACATCTATATTGCAGGCGGTGAAAGCCATCTCGTTGTCCGGCAGTCCGGTAACCAGCTGGTGCTCGCCAGCCAGACCGGGCAGGCGCCGAGCGGATGCCTGCCATCGGTCGACCCGCTGTTCGAATCGCTTGCCGCCTGCTGCGGCGCTCAGACGCTGGCAGTGGTCCTCTCCGGCATGGGCAAGGACGGCCTGATCGGCGCGCGCGCGCTCGCAGGAAGCGGAGGCCGGATCGTGGTCCAGGACCAGCCGAGTTCCGCCGTATGGGGCATGCCCCGCGCGATTGCCGAGGACGGGCTGGCCGAGGCCGTCCTCCCGCCCGAGCAACTGGCGCGTCATATCGCGCGGTCGTGCGGGGTGGCGGCATGACCGGCTTCAGCGCTTCGCACCGGATCATCGCCGACCTGCTGCGCGCACGGACGGGCCAGCAGCTGACCGAAGGGCGACGCTGGCGGATCGACACCGCATTGGCCGGCATCTTCCGCGAACGCGGCATTTCCAACGTCGACCAGCTGGCCTGCCTGCTGGCCGAGCCCGATGCGGACGGCCTGGCCAACGAAGTGGTCGAGGCCCTGCTCAACAACGAAACCTATTTCTTCCGCGACCGGCCAATGTTCGAACTGCTGTCGAGCCGGGTCCTGCATGATCTCGCCCGCCGCCGCGAAGCCAGCCGCCGGTTGCGCATCTGGTCAGCCGGGTGCTCGACCGGGCAGGAAGCCTACACGCTCGCCATCCTGTTCGCGCAGGAACCGGAGCGCTGGCGCGGGTGGACGGTCGAAATCGTCGGCACGGACATTTCCGGGCGCGCGGTACGCGCGGCCCAGCGCGCTTGTTACAGCCAGTTCGAGATCCAGCGCGGTCTGTCGGTGGGACAGATGATCACCTGGTTCGAGGAAACCCGGCAGGGCTGGGTCCCGGTAGAGCAGTTGCGCAACATGGTGCGGTTTGAACGCCGCAACCTGCTCGACCCGTTCGAACGCAACCGCCCGTTCGATCTGGCCCTGTGCCGCAATGTGCTGCTCTATTTCGACGGGGCAACGCGCGACCGGGCCTTCGCGAGGCTTGACGATGCGCTGGCTGAAGACGGCTGGCTGATGCTGGGAGCCGGTGAAACCGTCGTCGGGCGGACGGGAATGTTCGAACCGGTCGAAGGGAACCAGGGCCTGTGCCGCAGGAAAAACGCCTCCGCTGCCAGCGCCCGCCCTGGCTTGAGGGAGCGATCGGCAAGAAAATCAGGGTAAAGGTCGAGTTAACGCTTCCTTAGCCCAAGCGACCTAGAACGGGGCGTTACGCGCGCAGAGGGAACGGGGAATTGCCGGCAATTCGCAACAGCTGGAGCATCGGCGGGAGGGCATGGGTTCATGCACCTTTCGTGGTGCTGACCCTGCTGTTCGCGGCCACGTGCGGCCTCGTGCTGCTGGGGGACCGGATCAGCGCCGCTTCCAGCCGGAACCTGCTCTACGCCACCATGGCCGCCTACGTGGTTGCCGCAGTGGTCATCGGCCGCATCAGCCTTGCCTTTGTCAGCCGACTGGAAGGGTACGGCATGACAGACAGCCTGTGCGGCCTGCCGAACCGGCGGGCGCTGCACGCAGACATCCGCCAGAATCGCAGTGATGACGGCAGTGTCGCGGTTGCCCTGATCGATCTCGACGGCTTCAAGATGGTCAACGACCTCTACGGCCACGGTGTCGGTGACAAGGTGATCAAGATCATCGCCGACGAACTGCGCGCCGTGTGCGGGGCGGATGCAAGGCCTTACCGGCTCGGCGGCGACGAGTTCGCTGTCAGCGTATGCGGGCCGGCCGCCGCGACCATCCTCGAAGGCAAGTGCCGCGCGCTGCTGGACCGGCTTGGCCATCCACTGCCCGCAGACGACCGCCGGATCGCGGTTGGCGCCAGCATCGGCCTGTCACGCTCCGACCCGGGAGAGAACCTGCCTTCCTCCGAGCTGCTGCGCCGGGCCGACATCTCGATGTATGTCTCCAAGCGCGGCGGCAAGATGCGCAGCAGCTGGTACCAGCCCGACTTCGACCGTAACCTGGAAGCGCTGCGCGATCTCGACAGCGAACTGCGGGCAGCGCTCGTCAACGAGGAATTCCGGCTGCACTACCAACCGCTGGTCGATGCCAACACTGGCCAGGTTGTTGCGGTGGAATCGCTGATCCGCTGGGTCCGTCCGGATGGCAAGGCGGTCGGCCCGAACATGTTCATCCCCGTGGCCGAGGAATCGGGCCTGATCAACGCGATCGGCCTCTGGGTGCTGCGGCGCGGTTGCACCGATGCCTTGCCGTGGGGCGACATCAAGCTGTCCGTCAACATTTCCGCCGCGCAGCTGCGCAACTTCGAATTCCCGATCCAGCTCGGCAATATCCTCGAGGAAACCGGCTTCCCGCCCGAGCGGCTGGAGCTGGAGATTACGGAGACTTCACTGGTGCTTGACCCGGTTATTGCCGAGCGCAGCCTCGCCCTGATCCGCAGTTTCGGCGTCAATGTCGCGCTGGACGATTTCGGCACCGGCTATGCCTCGATCGGGTTCCTGCGCCGCTTCCGGTTCGAAAAGCTCAAGCTCGACCGCTCGCTGGTGATCGATTCCTGCGCGGATGAAGCCAGCCGGGCGATGATGCTGTCGAGCATTTCCATGGCCCGCGCACTGAACATGAACGTCACCGCCGAAGGCGTGGAGACAGAAGACCAGGCCACCATGGTCCGCAGCGCAGGCTGCGACCAGATCCAGGGCTGGCTCTATTTCAAGGCGATGCCCGCTGAAGACATCGCCCAGCACCTGACCCCTTCCGAACCAAACCTGCGGAGCACGGCATGAACGCGCACAGCACTTTCCTGACTGAGTCCATGTTCGAGGAAATCCACGCAGTGGAAACCGGCACTGACGATGCTGCCGCCCGCGCGACCCCCGTCGGGCGCGCGACCGCATGGTTCAATGACCAGCCCTTCGCGGTCAAATTCCGCGTGACCGTGGCCATCAGCAGCGCGACCACCACGGCGGTGCTGGCGATCTGCCTCATCGGAATGTGGCTCGCATCCGGCGCTGCAGGCATGGCAGAAGCGCGGCAGATCATGTGGTACAGCGGCCTCGCCGCCGTGGCCCTCGCGCTGACCGTCGCGCTCGCCGGGATCGGGCTGTTCGTGCGCTTGCGCGAGCAGACTTCCGGTGCCCTGAACCGGCTGGCCCACGACATGACCCGGCTCGCCAATGGCGAGCGCGGGCTGGAGATTTCCGGGCTCGATCGCAAGGACGAGATCGGCGAAATGGCGCGCGCGCTCAACGTGTTCCACAAGTCCGGCTACAAGCTCGACCAGTTGTTCCTCGAACGGGAAAAGGCGCGCGAGGAACGCAAGCAGATGCTGGCGCAGCTGTCGCAGCAGTTCAGCCAGTCGATCGGCGAAGTGGTCGCCAGTGTGGCCGCAGCCTCGAGCCAGCTCAAGACCACGGCCAAGGCGATGGCCGATGCCGCCGAATCCGCGTCGGACCAGTCCGAACGGGTCGCCGGCGCGATGCACGAGGCGTCCAACGGCGCAACTGCTGCCGCAGCGGCGAGCGACGAGTTCGCCATGTCGATCGGCGAGATCAGCCGTCAGGCGGCCACTTCGGCCGAACTGGCGCGCAAGGCATCGGATTCGGCCGACGAAGCCGACGCCACGATCTCGCGCCTGTCGTCTGCCGCAGACGAAGTCAGCCAGGTTGTCGAACTGATCCAGACCATCGCCCGCCGCACCAACCTTCTCGCGCTCAATGCGTCGATCGAGGCGGCACGCGGCGGTGAGGCCGGTCGCGGTTTTGCCGTGGTCGCATCCGAAGTGAAGGAACTGGCCGCCCAGACCAGCCGGGCAACCGAGGAAGTCGCGAGCCAGATCCGCTCGATGCAGTCCTCGACCGATGCCAGCGTCAACGCGCTGCGACAGGTGAGCGCGCAGATCTCGCAGCTTGAAGCCACCGCCATCTCGATCGCTTCGGCGGTGGACCAGCAGTCGGTCGCCGGGCAGGACCTTGCCCGCAGCATCGATCTTGCCGCGCGCAGCACGGACCTGGTGCTGGGCGACGTCGAAGGCGTGCGCGAAACCGCGCTCGCAACCGGCAGTGCCGCGGCGCAGGTGCTGTCATCTGCCACCGACCTCGAAAGCCAGTCGACCACCCTGCGCGAACAGGTGGACCGCTTCCTCAACAAGGTCCGCGAAGGCTAGCTGCGCCGAAGCCCGGCCGGCATGAAGGGCTGGAGCGGGTGAAGGGAATCGAACCCTCGTCGTAAGCTTGGGAAGCTTCTGCTCTACCATTGAGCTACACCCGCGCGGGCCATGTGGCTGGCGAAGCGGCGCGATTGCCGCAACGTGTGGCGCAGGTCAAGCGCCCAGACGCCCTGCGCTTTCAATTCTCGCCAGCGCGATTGCGCCCTCGCGATTTGTGCAGGTGCCGGAGCCGTTCGCCCCGCCTATCGCGAGCACCCGATTGTCCCGCAGCCCTTGCGCAAGCATGCGGCATGGCTAGAGACGCCAGCAAGAGAAAAAGCAGGAGTAACGCGATGCGCCAGGTCGACCATTTCATCGTCGGGGGAGCGGGCGGCACCGCGTCCCGCAAGCACAGCATCTGGAATCCCTCGACCGGCGAAGTCCAAGCCGAGGTGGCGCTGGGCGATGCCGCCGTGCTGCAGCGTGCGATCGACGCGGCGAAGAAAGTCCAGCCCGAATGGGCAGCGACCAATCCGCAGAAGCGCGCCCGGGTGATGTTCGAGTTCAAGCGGCTGGTCGAGGCGGAAAAGCAGGCGCTGGCCGAGCTGCTGGCGAGCGAGCACGGCAAGGTGGTGGAAGACGCCCACGGCGATATCCAGCGCGGGCTCGAAGTGATCGAATATGCCTGCGGCATCCCGCAGGCGCTGAAGGGCGAGTTCACCCCCGGTGCCGGGCCGGGCATCGACGTCTATTCGATGCGCGTGCCGATTGGCATCGGCGCAGGCATCACCCCGTTCAATTTCCCCGCGATGATCCCGATGTGGATGTTCGGCATGGCGATCGCTGCGGGCAATGCCTTCATCCTCAAACCGAGCGAGCGCGACCCTTCGGTGCCGGTGCGGCTGGCAGAACTCATGCTCCAGGCCGGCGCGCCTGAAGGGGTGTTGCAGGTGGTCCAGGGCGACAAGGAAATGGTCGATGCGATCCTCGACCATCCCGACATCGCCGGGGTCAGCTTCGTCGGCTCGAGCGACATCGCGCACTACGTCTACAAGCGCGGCATCGCGGCGGGCAAGCGCGTGCAGGCCATGGGCGGGGCCAAGAACCACGGGATCGTCATGCCCGACGCCGACCTCGACCAGGTGGTCAACGACCTCGCCGGGGCCGCGTTCGGCTCGGCCGGCGAGCGCTGCATGGCGCTGCCGGTGGTGGTGCCGGTGGGCGAGGACACCGCCGAGCGCTTGAAGGAAAAGCTGATCCCAGCCATCCACGCACTGCGCGTGGGCGTGTCGACCGACAAGGACGCGCATTACGGCCCGGTCGTCACCCCGGAGCACAAGGCGCGGGTCGAACAGTGGATCACCACCGCCGAGGAAGAAGGCGGCGAGATCGTGATCGACGGGCGCGGGTTCACCCTGCAGGGTCACGAAAAGGGCTTCTTCATCGGCCCCACGCTGATCGACCGGGTCACCCCGCAGATGAAGAGCTACCAGGAGGAAATCTTCGGCCCGGTACTCCAGATCGTCCGCGCAAAGGACTTCGAGGACGCCCTGCGCCTGCCGAGCGAGCACCAGTATGGCAACGGCGTCGCCATCTTCACCCGCAACGGCCACGCCGCGCGCGAGTTCGCCAGCCGCGTCAACGTCGGCATGGTCGGGATCAACGTGCCGATCCCGGTGCCGGTCGCCTACCACTCGTTCGGCGGGTGGAAGCGCTCCGGCTTCGGCGACACCGACCAGTACGGGATGGAAGGCCTGCGGTTCTGGACACGGGTCAAGAAAGTGACCCAGCGCTGGCCCGATGGCGGTGGTGACGGCAGCAACGCGTTCATCATCCCGACCATGGGGTGATCCGGGTGCTGAGGCACTGGCTGACATTGTTGATCACCGCCGTTCTGGCGGTGGGCGCGACTGCCGCCAATGCGCAGGAGCGCCGCATAGCGCTGACTTTCGACGATGTGCCGCGCCAGCCGGGGGCGTTCTTTACGCCCGACGAGCGGACCGAGCGGCTGATCGCGGCCCTGAAGGAAGCGCAGGTCGAGCAGGCCGCGTTCTTTGTCTCGACCGGCCATCTCGAACGGGAGCACGGCGCCGGGGGCGAAGCACGGATCGTGGCCTACGTCGCAGCGGGACACGTGATCGCCAACCACAGCCATTCGCACCGGCACCTGAGCAAGAGCACGGCAGAGGAATACCTCGCCGATATCGACCGGGCTGAAAGCTGGCTCAAGGGCCGGCCAGGCTATCGACCGTGGTTCCGCTTCCCCTATCTCGATGAAGGCGCGGACGACAAGGTAAAGCGCGATGCGGTCCGCGCCGGGCTAGCCGCACGCGGCCTGCGCAACGGCTATGTCACGGCAGACGGAGTCGACTGGAACCTCGAAGCGCTTACAGCCGATGCGCGCAAGTCGGGTCGCGAACTCGACATGAAGGCACTGCGCAAGCTCTACCTGCAATCGCAGCTGAGCGGGGTTGCCTACCACGATGCGCTCGCCCGGCGCACGCTCGGCCGGTCGCCCGCGCATGTCCTGCTGCTGCACGAGACCGATCTTGCGGCACTCTACCTGGTCGACCTGGTCGCCGAACTGCGCCGCGAGGGATGGACCATCATTACCGCCGACGAGGCCTTTGCCGACCCGGACCTGCGCGATGCCGTGCCCGACGTGCCGTACAGCTGGGGCACATTGACCGGCGCGATGGCCTGGCAGCGCGACATCGATCCGCCACTCTCGCCGATCTGGATGACGCAGTCGATGGCCACATGGCTGTTCGAACGGCGGGTAGTCAAACCGGAGGAGAAAGTGCAGCCATGAGACCGATGATCCGCTTCCTGCCTGCCCTGCCGGTGGTGCTGGCCCTTGCCGCCTGCGGCAGCGAGCCCGAACCGCAACCCGCGCCGGTTGAAGCGGTAGACGCGAACCCCGCGACGGTTGAGCGAGAGGCTGACACCCCTGCCAGCACCATACCGGAGACGACCCAAATTCCCGAGCGCTTCATCGGGGTATGGGACTACGTGAAGGGCACCTGCGACCCGGCCTCCGACATGCGGCTGGCGATCGGGCAGGACCGGTTCGAATTCTACGAATCGGTTGGAGAGGTGAAAGCAGTGCGCAACGAGGGCGAGGCGACCGTGGTCGACCTCGCCATGGAAGGCGAAGGCGAGACCTGGGACCTGCCGTTGCGGCTGGTGCTCAAGGATGGCGGCGAGCGGCTCCATGTGACCGAGCCGGTCAACGCCAGCGACACCGACGACTATCCGCGCAAGCGGTGCCCAGCATGACCCGCCAGCACGCCAGCTCCGGTTCGCCGTTCGAAGCGCAGTTCGGCTTCTCCCGCGCGGTGCGGGTTGGCGACCGCATCATCGTCGCCGGCACCGGCCCGGTCGAGGACGACGGTTCTTCCACCCCCGGCGGCGCGCGCGAACAGGCGACCCGCGTATGCACCCTGATCGTGCACGCGATCGAGCATCTCGGCGGCACCGCGGCCGACGTGGTCCGCACCCGCATGTTCCTGACCGATATCGACCAGCAAGGCGT
>JAHDXX010000014.1:0-2462 GCA_023384025.1 Sphingomonadaceae bacterium | reverse complement strand
GAGGTCCACGCGCAGTTCTTCGGTACAGCCAGCCCGGCCGCGACCATGGTCGGCGTCGCCACCCTGTGCCGGCCCGAATGGATAGTGGAAATCGAAGCGGAGGCAGAGATCGATCATGAGTGAGACAGGGCGCAAGTCCCGGCGCGGGCTGGCATACGGGCTGGCGCTGGTGATCGGTGCAGTGGCCGGTGGCGGCTCGGCGCTGGCGCTGTCGGGGCTGTTTCCGGGCTTTGGCGCAATGTCTGACGGCACGGTCAATCTGGATGGTTGGAAGGCCGATTTCTCGACCGGGTCCGAAGCCGCCGATGCCTATACCCGCGCCCGGATAGCCCGCCACGGCCTGCTCGCGCTGGCGCGCACCGAAGCGGTCTATTTCACCCGCAACACCGACGATCAGGGCGAGCGTCTGCGCGAAGGGTGCCGCTACCGCCTGTCGGGCGGCAAGATGCCGGCGCAGTGGTGGTCGGTCACGCTTTACGACGCTGAGAGCCGCCTGCCGATGAACACGGACGGCGCCCTGTCGCTCGATGCCAGCCGCGCGGGCGAAGAGGCATGGTCAGCCACGATTGCCCCGCAGGCCCCGGATGAAGGACTGTGGCTGTCGAGCCAGGGCGGCGGCCAGTTCGATCTGACCCTCAGGCTCTATGTCACCGAAGCGCGCTTGATCAAAGACCCGGTGGCGACGCTCACCCCGCCCCGGGTGGAGCGGCAGGACTGTGCCGGAGGTGCAGCATGAACCGCTGGATCGGACCTTTTGCGACTGCCGCAGTCGCTGGCCTGGCCGCCCATGTCTATACAGTGCAGGCGGCCCCTGCCTTCATCATGGGCCGGGCGATGGACGCAATGGAGCAGCGCGGGGTTCCGCTCCACGCCTTCTCGCTCGCGCCCCGCACCACACCGCAGACGCAGACCGTAGTCCGCCCCTCACCCGATCTGGCTTATTCGGTGTGCCGCTACGATTTCGACCAGCTCGACGGCCCACTGACCGTGCGAATGGCAGCGTGGGACAACTACTCCTCGGTCTCGTTCTTCGATGGCGAGACCAACAATTTCCTCACCGTGCGCGGCGACGGCAAGGCGCGCGAAGTGGTGCTGCATGGCCCTGCCCCCGTCAGCTCGCGTGCGCACCGCTCGCCTACCACCAAGGGCCTGATCCTGATCCGCAGGCTGGCGCCCACGCAGGCGGACTACGACCGGGTCACTGGCGTTTCTGCCAGCGATCTGTGCACCGCTGACCCTTCCCCTGCCCCGCCCCCGGCGCTAGAGCCGCAGCCATGACCGGACAGTTCCAGCTTACCGACGACCAGCTGGCCATCCAGGAGATGGCGCAGCGGTTCACCGCCGACAACATCACCCCCTTCGCCGCCGAGTGGGACGAGCAGCACCACTTCCCCAAGGACGTGATCAAGCGCAGCGCCGAGCTCGGCTTTGGCGCGATCTACGTTTCCGAGGAATCGGGCGGGATCGGCCTTGGCCGGCTGGAGGCGGCGCTGATCATGGAGGCGATGGCCTATGGCTGTCCTGCCACATCCGCGTTCATCTCGATCCACAACATGGCATCGTGGATGATCGACGCGTTCGGCGGCGCGGACGTCAAGGCACGCTACCTGCCCGATCTCGTCGGGATGGAGAAGATCGCCAGCTATGCCCTGACAGAGCCGGGCAGCGGGTCCGATGCCGCCGCGCTCAAGACCAGCGCGCGCCTTGATGGCGATCACTATGTGCTCAACGGCACCAAGCAGTTCATCTCCGGCAGCGGCGTGAACGACGTCTACGTCTGCATGGTCCGCACCGGCGAACACAAGTCCAAGGGCATCACCTGCCTGGTGGTCGACAAGGACACCCCCGGAGTCAGCTTCGGCGCGCCCGAGCGCAAGCTCGGCTGGAACGCCTCACCCACCGCGCAGCTGATCTTCGAGGATGCCCGCGTGCCGGTCGCCAACCGGGTCGGCGACGAAGGTGAAGGGTTCCGCTTCGCGATGATGGGGCTCGATGGCGGGCGGCTCAATATCGGCGCCTGTTCGCTCGGCGGGGCGCAGCGCTGTCTCGACGAAGCGGTCAAATACACCAAGGAACGCCAGCAGTTCGGCCAGCCGGTCGCCGATTTCCAGAACACCCAGTTCATGCTCGCCGACATGGCAACCGAGCTGGAGGCCGCCCGCGCGCTGCTCTATCTCGCCGCCGCCAAGGTGACCGATGGCGCGCCCGACAAGAGCCGCTTCTCCGCCATGGCCAAGCGGCTGGCGACCGACTCGGGGAGCAAGATCGTCAACGACGCGCTCCAGCTGTTCGGCGGCTACGGCTATCTCAAGGATTACCCGATCGAACGCTTCTGGCGCGACCTGCGCGTGCACTCGATTCTCGAAGGGACCAATCAGGTCATGCGCATGATCGTAGGCCGGGACCTTTTGCGGCAATGACGGGCTTAATCTCAATCCTCCCCCACTGGGGGAGGTGCCCCG
>JAHDXX010000288.1 GCA_023384025.1 Sphingomonadaceae bacterium | reverse complement strand
ATCGACCGGGGGGATATCCTGCGCGGGCTTGCCAACCTGCGCTTTCTCGCCCCACTGATGGCGTGGGTGTTCGGGGGGATGACGCTAGCCGGGTGGGGGATGTCGCTGGTGCTGGCGGGATGGGTGCCGCCGCTGGTCGCGCTCGGGTTTCTCTACCTCGGCACGCTTCCTTCGACGATCCAGTCGGCCACGTCCTACTCGATGCTGGCTGGGGGGAACGCAGCCTTGTCTGTCATCGCGGCGGCGCTGGTGAACATCGTTGGCGTCTTCGTGACCGCGCCACTGTTCGCTGCAATTGCCGGAAGCGCGCAGGTCGAGCTCGGGAGCGAAGTGATCGTGCGGATCGGTGTGATCCTGGTCCTGCCCTTCCTTCTGGGTCAGGCCGTGCAGGGCCATTTTCGCGAATGGACCGCGAGGAACCAGCACCGGGTGGTATGGGTCGACCGGTTCGTGATTGCGCTGGCGGTCTATGTCGCGTTCTCCGGTGCGGTCGAGCAGGACGTGTGGGACCGGATCAGTCTGCTGGCCTGGGGCGTGGTCGTCATTGCGCTGGTGGCTATGCTGCTGTTCGGCCATGTTGCGGCGTGGCTGCTTGCCGGGGCACTCGGGCTGCCCCGTCCGGACCAGATCTCGTTCATGTTTGCCGGCGGGCAAAAGAGCGCTGCCATCGGCATACCATTGGGGGCGCTGCTGTTCCCCCCGGAGATCGCCGGACTCGTACTAATCCCGATCCTGCTCTACCACCAGTTCCAGCTGCTGGTGGCGGCACCGCTATCTAGTCGCCTAGCGCGTTTTCCGGGTTGAGAGCCCGTTCCCGGCGGTTGTGGCGGATCGACCACCACAGGCTCAGCCCGATCAGGATCGCGCCGATCAGTCCCGTCACGGTCTCGGGAATATGGAACTTCGCCGAGAGCAGCATAATGGCGCCGAGCACGATGATTGCCCAGAACGCCCCGTTCTCGAGGAAGCGGTATTCCGCCAGGGTGCCCTGCTTTACCAAATGAATGGTCATCGAACGGACGAACATCGCCCCGATCGACAGCCCCAGCGCGATCACGATCATGTTGTTGGACAAGGCGAACGCCCCGATTACCCCGTCGAAGCTGAAGCTGGCGTCGAGGATGTTGAGATAGAGGAACCCGCCAAGGCCGCTGCGCACCACAGCGCCTTGCAGTCTGGCCGCTTCTTCCTTCATTTCCAGCAGCGCGTTGATCCCTTCGACCGCGATGAAGGTTACCAGGCCGAGCATCCCGGCAATCAGGAAAGTGAGCGCTTCCTCGTCGGGCAGCATGGTCGAAATGCCCCACATGGCGAGCAACAGCAGCGCAATCTCGGCAGCGGGCAGGGCAGCGAACCTGGACAGGAAGCGCTCGACCGACCCGATCCAGTGCACGTCCTTGTCCATGTCGAAAAAGAACTTGAGCCCGACCGTGGCGAGGAATGCCCCACCGAACCCGGCAATGCCGACATGGGCGGAACTGACGATTTCCTCGTAGCGCTTGGGATCGTTGAGCGAGAGCTCGACGGTTTCGACCGGACCCAGCCCGGCAGCAATCGCCACGATTGCCAGCGGGAACACCACCCGCATCCCGAACACCGCGAACGCGATGCCCCAGGTCAGGAAGCGGCGCTGCCAGATGTCGTCCATTTCCTTGAGCACGGAGGCGTTGACCACCGCGTTGTCGAAGCTGAGCGAGATTTCGAGGACCGAGAGGACCACGATGATCCACAGGAGCGACAGCGTACCGGCAATGGTCCCGGTGCTGGCCCAGCCATACCAGGCGCCCAGCGCAAGGCAGACAGCCGTGAACACGAACGAAAAGCTGTAGAAGCGCAGCAGCGTGGCCATATCAATTCCATCCCGAGAAGCCCGGCGCGCTAGAACCTTGGCACGCGGCCCGCAAGCTCCTTCGGTTGGCCCCCGCTACTTCGGTTGATAGGTCTGCGCCTCTTCCGGAAACTGGCGGCTGCGGACTTCGGCGGCATAGCGTTCGACCGTCCGCACGATCACCCCGGCGATGTCCTCGTACTTCTTCACGAAGCGGGGGACGCGTTCGAACATGCCCAGCATGTCTTCCGTCACCAGCACCTGGCCGTCACACCGCGCGGAAGCACCGATGCCGATCGTGGGGCAGGATACGGCTTCAGTGGCGGCGATCGCGATCGGTTCGACCACGCCTTCGACCACGATGGCGAAGGCACCAGCCTCGTCGAGCGCCTTGGCGTCGCTGACGATCTTGTCCGCTTCGGCATCGCTGCGCCCGCGCGCCATGTAGCCGCCCAGCACGTTGACCGCCTGCGGGGTCAGCCCGACATGACCCATGACCGGGATGCCGCGCTGGTTGAGGAAGGCGACCGTTTCCGCCATCGCAGCGCCGCCTTCCAGCTTCACCGCTGCAGCGCCGGTCTGCTTGAGCAGCCAGGAGGCGCTTTCGAAGGCCTTCTCCTTCGAGGCTTCGTAGCTGCCGAACGGCATGTCGACCACCACCACCGAGTGGTAGCTGCCGCGCACCACCGCCGCGCCATGGTTGGCCATCATCTCCAGCGTCACCGGCACTGTCGAGGGCAGGCCGTAGATCACCTGGCCGAGCGAATCCCCCACCAGCAGAAGGTCGCAATGGGCATCGAGCAGTTGTGCCTGCCGTGCGGTATAGGCGGTCAGCATGACCAGCGGCTCGGCGGTGGTGCCGCCGGTCTTGTGGGCGCGGATCTTGGGCACCGTCAGACGCTTCATTGGCGCCGGAGTGGGATTTGCGCGGCTGGTCGCGGTGTCGAGCTGGAAGGTCGTGGACATGGCTGCCTTCTAGACCCGTGACCCAGTCGGGGA
>JAHDXX010000287.1 GCA_023384025.1 Sphingomonadaceae bacterium | reverse complement strand
CAGCGGAATGGCCGTTCTCCAACCCCGTTCAAGCCATAAAGAGCCAAGCACCGTTCGCCCGAAAGCAGACGGCTTCAACGGTGCCCATCGGTCGCGAAGCGACCGCAAGGCCGACTGGCCGCCCGTAGCGACGCGCCCGCAGGGCGTGTGAGCGAGGATTTCGCGCGCCGGATGGCGTGCGGAAAACAAGGACTCCTCCCCCACCCCCCCAAATTTGACGATACGCCCCGGCCCCCCGCTCGGCTATCCCTTCGTTTCACGACTGAACAAGGGAGAGTTGCGCCATGGATCTCGGGCTCAAGGGCAAGAAAGTCATCATGAACGGCGGGGCGCACGGGCTCGGGCTTGAATCGCTGAAGCTGTTCGCGGCCGAGGGCGCGGATGTCGCGTTCTTCTCCCGCAAGGAAGACAAGATCGAAGCCGCCAAGGCCGCGATCGACGCGGCCGGGCCGGGCAAGGTGTTTGCCGAAGTGTTCGACATGGCCAGCGGCACCGAGGCCTACCAGGCGTGGCTCGAAAAGGCGGTCAAGGAACTGGGCGGGTGTGACATCTTCGTCCACACCGCCAGCGCCTCGGGCACCGGCGGCGCGGGCGACTGGCAGGCGTGCCTCGACATGGACCTCAAGGGCGCGGCCTTCGCGGTGGAGACGCTGACGCCCTATCTCGAAGCGTCGGACACCGGTTCGATCGTGATGCTGTCGAGCACCGCCGCGCTCGAGACCTTCATCGCGCCCAACCCGTTCAACGCGATCAAGGCGGCGCTGATCACCTATGCCTCGCAGCTTTCCCAGGCCTATGCCGCCAAGGGCATCCGGGTGAACACCGTGTCGCCCGGTGCGATCTATTACAAGGGCGGTAACTGGGAAGTGATCGAAGAGCACATGAAGCCGCTCTACGACGCGACTCTGGCCAAGATGCCGACCGGGCGCTTCGGCGAGCCGGTGGAAGTGGCGAAAGCGATCGTGTTCGTGGCCAGCCCGGCGGTGCCCTACATGACCGGCGCCAATGTGGTGGTCGACGGTGGGTTCACCCAGCGCGTCCAGTTCTGATCCAAACCTTCACAGCAGGAAACTCCCCATGGCCGCTATAGATCGCGACAAGCTGCTCGATATCTACACCCGCACGATGAAGGTGAACCGCACCGACGAGAAGTTCCGCGCCCTGCTGATGCAGGGCAAGGTCGCGGTGATGTATTACTGCGTGCGCGGGCAGGAGCTCGTCTCTGCCGCCGCCATGGCCGCGCTGGAGAAGGACGACTACGTCGTCTGCACCTATCGCGGGCAGGGCGAGCAGACCGCCAAGGGCATCCCGATCGAGAAGTGGTGGGGCGAATGCCTCGGCAAGGCGACCGGCACCTGCAAGGGCAAGGGCGGCACCATGCACATAACCGATCCGGAAACCGGGATCATGGTGACGACCGGCGTGGTCGGCTCCGGCCTTCCCATCGCCAGCTGACATCGCCGACCACTGCGATCGGCGAGTGCTACGGCATTGCCGTCGGCCTCCGGCGCGAGGATGGGGAGCCCTATCGCGGCAACATGTACGGCGGGCGCTATCTCGACGAATACGAGAAGCGTGAGGGGGCATGGCGGATCTCTAGCCGTCGCTACGTGATGGACTGGGTGCAGCCGATGGCCGACCAGCCGGACGCCAGCCCGCGCGCCGATTTCCCCTTGCCGATGCTCGACCTGACGGAAAGCGGCCACCCCGATTACCGGCCGATGTAAACGGGGATCAGGTGCGGCCTAGCGCGGTCTGCTCACCAGCCACAGGCGGATCGCGGCGGCAAGGCCGCAGGGGGTTGCGCTGGCGATCCGTTCCTCGTCGATCCGTGCGACCAGCGCGTTGACCGGCACACCTTCGCCTGCCGCTGCCGCGCGCAGCATGTCCCAGAACAGCGGCTCGAGGCTGACGCTGGTCTTGTGTCCGGCAATCTCGACCGAGCGCTTGACCGGCGGGTGGTAGGGCGTCGTCATGGTCCGACCCTAGCCGGTGTGGCAGCCTGGCGGATACGAAAAATTCGGGGTGGAGGCGCAAGGCGCGTGCTCCTAGGCTTGCGCACATGACACTCGCGACGTTGACCGAGAAGGAGAAGGAAACGCTGCGCCTGCTGCTGCGCGGGCACGATGCCAAGTCCTCCGCGCGCGAGCTTGGCCTGTCGGTCCACACCGTCAACGAACGGCTGCGCGATGCCCGGCGCAAGCTCGGTGTCACCAGCAGCCGCGAGGCCGCGCGGCAACTTCTGGCGGAGGAAGGGGCACCCTACGAAAATTCTGCGGACGAGAGTTTGAGGGAAGAACCAGCCGCGCAACCGCCCCATCAGCATGTTCCCCGGCTCACCCGAGCCTTGCTGACTGGAGGAATTGTCATGTCCCTGTTGCTTGCCGCGCTCCTCGTTCCCGCCTCGCCGATCGCCATCCTGCCCGGCGCTGGCGCTGCGGGTACAGAGGCCGCCGCCGAAACCACCCCCGCCCGTGCGGCCGAGGCGTTCCTCGTCCTGCTGGACGAGGGCCGCTGGGCCGACAGCTACGCGATGACCAGCGCGGAATTCCACCGCCTCAACACGCTGGCGGTGTGGACCGAAGTGTCACAGCGCGTCCGCCCGCCGTTGGGCGTAGCGTTGACCCGCGACGTGATTGCCGACGAATACGTCCCTGCCCCGCCGATGGGCTACCAGATGGTCAAGTTCCGCTCCCGCTACGCCAATGGCGCGGACCAGACCGAAACCCTGTCGCTGGTGCGCGAGGATGGCGCGTGGAAGGTAGCGGGGATCGTGATCGACTGATGGAGCTGGCCCGCTTCCGGGAGGAGGCGGGCCGGGGGCGTATGGTGGTTGTTGGGTTGGAGAACGGCCATTCCGCCT
>JAHDXX010000286.1 GCA_023384025.1 Sphingomonadaceae bacterium | reverse complement strand
CCAGTCACTTACGTGCTGTTCCCAGATGAAGGCCACGGCTTTGCCAAGCCGAACAACAACATCGCCTTCAACGCGGTGACCGAGGCATTCCTCGGCACCTGCCTTGGCGGACGGATCGAGCCGATTGGCGACACGGTGAAGAACTCGACCGCCCAGATCGTCGAGGGCAAGGACTACGTCGAAGGGCTGGCCGACGCACTCGGCGGTTGACGTTTTCGTAAACTTGCTGGCAATCAGGACCGCGCGGGAGCAAGAAGCTTCCGCGCGGTTTTGCGTTTGGGGGAGAGTTGCGGTGAGCGCGAAGAAGGCCATTTTCATCACCGGCGGCGGCTCCGGCATTGGCCGCGCCATCGCCTTGCGCTTTGCCCGTGAGGGCTGGTTCATCGGCCTCGGCGATATCGACAGCGCCGGAATGGACGAGACCTCCCGCCTCGTGGGCACCGGGTTTACCTACAGCCACAAGTTCGACGTGCGCGACCGGGCGGCATGGGACGTGGCGCTTGACGCCTTTGCCACAGCCGCAGGCGGGCGGATCGATGTGCTCGCCAACAATGCCGGAATCCCGCTGGGCGGCTCTCTGTCGGAAAACACTACCGAGGAAATTGATCGCTGCATCGACATCAACCTCAAGGGCGTGTTCTGGGGCGCGCAGGCTGTCCTGCCCCACCTCAAGAAGACCGCTCCGGGCAGCGCCTTGATCAACACCGCCAGCGCTGCGGGGATTTATGGCACCGGCGGCGCCTCGGTCTATTCCGCCACCAAGTTCGGGGTGCGCGGGATGACGGAAAGCCTCGATGCGGAATGGTCCGAATTCGGGATCAAGGTCGCCTCGATCTGCCCCAGCTTCATCGACACGCCGCTGATCGACCATTCGCCCAACAAGGCCAGCAACGAATCAATCCGTGAACGCGTCGCAGCAGCCGGGCTGGAACTGACCAGTGTCGATGAAGTGGCCGACGCGGTGTGGAACGCGGTCCACGGCGACAAGCTGCACTGGGTGGTGGGCAAGACCGCCCGCCAGATCAGCTTTGCCGCCCGCTGGATGCCGGGGCGCGTCCGCGCCCGCTCGCGCGGACTGGCGCGGCCGCTGGGGCGTTAACGGCGCATCCGGGCCCGGCTGCGCTTGCCCTCATCTGACAGGAACGGCTCGATCTCGGCCCATGGCACCGTCGCCGTTTCCTCGCACGCGGTAAGCGCGTGGGGAAAATCGGGGGTTAGTGTGAAACCCTGCGCGCTGATCCCAAATTGCCAGTAGGGCTGCTCGCTCGCCGCTTCACGGCATTCACCCTCGCTTCCCGCTGGCCAGTGATGGATCGCCAGTTCCCGCAAGGCAGGTGCGAGCGGTCTCCACTCGAATTCGACATCAGCCAAGGCGCTTTCACCCAGCCATGTAGCAAGATCAACCTCTCGTCCGCTCTCGCGGTCGAACACCTTCTGATTCGACCCGAAATTGGGATGTGCACCACCGCAAAAGGAGCCGAGGCTTACAGTAACGGCCATGAACGCCTGATCGACGTAGGCCGGCGTCACTGTCTGTTCCCAGAATCCGTCTGCTCCCAACGAACCCAGCGCGCCGCCGATGCACTGAAGGAAATCGTCATCCACTGTGCCGCGCGGCAATAGCGCCTCCAGTTCGCGGACAATGTCTCCATCACCGCCATGGACGGGCGTGTAGGTGAACCCTTCAATTGCAACGTCGTCAAAATGGCGTGGCGGAAGGTAAAACAGTCTGGTGAATGCGAAGCCGTCGATCTCGGCTTCGGCCCGATCGAACGTGACCGGCACCGACCGCCGGGCAAGGAACGAGGCAGAGCTGCATGGCAGATCACCCTCGGCGACGCTGCCCTTAGCGCGTGTCATCGCAATCGGCAGCCTTCGCGCCCCATCCCGCCACATGCCGCGCATGTTGGTGCCGTCCATCGCGGTTAGCGACCAACGCGGGCCGGATTGATCGTCCCACCGCTCACCTTCGCGCGATTCGATCCATATGGCCGGATCGTCAGACCCGGTCAGCCGGATTGGTCTGAGCTGGCTGTGGTAGTAATACACGCCGGTGTTGCTGCCATGGCCCCACGACTGAAAACATGCGGTAACCGGATAACGGCCAACCTTGCCTTCATAGACCCCTTCCCACGGCATATCCGGAGCGGCCATGCCCGGTGTGCTCAGCAAGAGAACGCTCGCCGCAGCAAGGATCCGCGCGATCATGCCAGCTTTCCAATCGCCTTGGCCAGCCGCATGTCGCGATGCGACAGGCCGCCAGCATCATGCGTGGTCAGCTCGATCGACACCCGGTTGTAGACGTTCGACCACTCAGGGTGATGGTCCTGTTGCTCCGCCAGAAGCGCAACACGGGTCATGAATGCAAAGGCTTCGCTGAAATCGGCAAACTCCAACGTACGGGCAATCGCGGCGCCATCGCGCGACAGCGACCATTCGGGCAATGCGGCGAGCCAGTTCGCAAGATCTTCCTCGCTCAGCTTTTCGACCGACATTGCCTGCCCTTTCTTGTGACCTGCCCGCCTTTCGCCTATCGCCCGCCCCCATGCAAGCCTGCCTGACCGCTACGGATATTGCCTGCCGCAGGGGTGACCGGCTGCTGTTCCGCGGCGTATCGCTGGAGCTGGCCCCGCGCGAAGTTCTGCATGTTACCGGCGCGAACGGGATAGGCAAATCGAGCCTGCTGCGCATTCTCGGTGGACTGCTGCGACCCTTCGCCGGGCAGGTGGTGCGGCACGGCGCGGTGGGGCTGGTCGACGAGCGGCCCGCACTCGATCCTGACCAGCCGCTGGCCCGGGCGCTGGGGTTCTGGCGCGCGCTCGACAATCCGCCTGACACGAATTTTCCCTGGCACCTGGACGACCTGCTCGACGTGCCGGTGCGGTACCTGTC
>JAHDXX010000285.1 GCA_023384025.1 Sphingomonadaceae bacterium | reverse complement strand
TGAGCGCGCGCGGCAGGGTCCACGGATCGGTCGGATGGTTCGGCACCATCTTGCACAGCCGGTCGACCTGGCCATAGCTCATCTGCAGGATGCGGCCCGTGTCGCGCAGCACCGCCCGCGCCTTCAGCTTTCCGAAGGTGATGATCTGGGCGACGTGATCGTGCCCATACTTCTGCTGGACGTAGCGGATCACCTCGCCCCGCCGGGTTTCGCAGAAGTCGATGTCGAAGTCGGGCATCGAGACGCGTTCGGGGTTGAGGAAGCGTTCGAACAGCAGACCGAGCCGGATCGGATCGAGATCGGTGATAGTCAGCGCCCAGGCGACCAGCGATCCCGCCCCCGAACCGCGCCCCGGCCCCACCGGGATGCCCTGATCCTTGGCCCACTTGATGAAGTCGGCCACGATCAGGAAGTAGCCGGGAAAGCCCATCCCGGTGATGACTTGGACCTCGAACTCGAGGCGCTTCTTGTATTCCAGGACCTGATCCCAGATCCCGTTCGTCCTGAGCTTGTCGAAGGACTGCTCTGCTGCCGCAAGCGCTTCTGCCGAAGCAAAGTGCAGGGCTTCGACAAGCTCAGCCCGAATGGTGTCGGGGTAATAGGGGGCAAGTCGCTCGACCAGCCCGGCCCGTGCATCCTCGGCCAGCATCCGTGCCTCGCCTTCGAGATCGCCCGCAAGGCTGGGCAGGATGGGCTTGCGATAGGGCGGCGCAACCGCGCAGCGCTGCGCCACGACGAGGGTGTTGGCGGTCGCTTCGGGCAGGTCGCTGAAGAGCTCTTCCATCATTTCCGCAGACTTGACGAAGGCCTGCCTGTTCGACCTTGGCCGCTCCTCCGCTTCGATATGGGTCGATCCGGCGATACACAGCATGGCATCGTGTGCGGCGTGCATGTGCGGTTCGGCAAAGCACGCCGGGTTGGTCGCGACCAAAGGCAGGTCGCGGTCGTAGGCAAGGTCAAGCAGCACTGCCTCTGCCGCCTCCTCCACCGGGTCGCCCCGCCGGGCGAGCTCGATATAGAGCCGCCCGGGGAACAGCGCCTGCAACCGATCGAGCAACACAAGTGCATGGTCGCGCTGCCCTTCCGCCAGCATCCGGGTGAGCCCGCCCTCGCCCGCCCCGGTCAACGCGATCATTCCGTCGGTGTGCCCTTCGAGGTCTGCGAGCGTGACGTGGGGATCGTACTCCAGCGGACGGTCGAGGTGCGCCTTGCTGACCAGGAGGCACAGGTTGTCATATCCGGCCTCGTCCTGCGCATAGAGCGGCAGGTAATCGACCAGCCCGTCATGCCCGTCACGCGCTACCCCAAGCAAGGCCCCGGTGATCGGCTGGACCCCTTCGCCGAGGCACCCTTGCGCGAACATGACTGCGCCATAGAGCCCGTTGCGATCACAGATAGCGATCGCCGGAAAGCCGCGCTCCTTGGCCAGCTTGGCGATGCCCTTCGGGTCGATCGCCCCTTCGAGCATCGAATAGGAAGAGAGGACACGCAAGGGGACGAACGGAGCGAAGGCCATCCCGTCACTATGGGTAAGGTCACAGGATTCGCAAATCCGCGCTGGGGAAAAGCACGGGGATAGCCGGTCAGGCTTCGCCTTCTGCCCGTGCGGCGGCAATCTTGCGGCGCGTGTCGCGGATTGTGGACCAGGCCCCGTACACCACCAGCACCGCGAGGAATATCCACACCCACACCGGGATGTTCTGCCCCACTACAGCGAGGTAGAGATAGGCCGACACGAAACAGAACCCCGCGCACAGTGTCGGCACTACAGTCGAGCGGTTCGCCCGCGCCCGCTTAACCAGCCAGGCAATCGAAGCGAGGAAGAACGGGATTGCCCCGACATAGATCGCCCCGAAAACATAGGGGTTCACCCCGTATTCGGCACCGAGCGAGAGGAACCACTGGTTGAGATCGGCGAGCATGGGGGTCCTTTCGTTTGGACCGAAGGTGCGGTTACAGCAGCTTCTCGATGTCCCTGGCGATCCGTTCGGGCTTGTCCTGCGGGGCGTAGCGCTTCACCACCTTGCCCTGCCGGTCGATCAGGAACTTGGTGAAGTTCCACTTGATCCCCTTCGACCCCATGAGGCCGGGCGCCTCGCCCTTCATCCAGTCGAACAGCGGGCTGGCGTTCTCGCCGTTGACGTCGACCTTGGCCATCAGCGGGAAAGTCACGCCGAAGTTGAGTTTGCAAAACTGGGCGATCTCTTCCGCATCGCCCGGTTCCTGGTTGCCGAACTGGTTGCACGGAAAGCCGAGCACTTCGAACCCGCGATCCTTGTAGCCTTCGAAGAGCTTCTCCAGCCCGTCATACTGCGGGGTGAAGCCGCATTTGCTGGCGGTGTTGACCACCAGCAGAACCTTGCCGAGCTTTTCCGACAGGTCGAGCGGCTCGCCCCTGTTGGTGGTGACAGTGAAATCGGCGATCGTGGTCATGATGCTGGGGTGCCTTTCGGGCGGTAGATGAAGTCGAAATTGGTCGTCCACGTGAGGCCGTGGTCTTCCGAAGCCTCGCCGAACTGGCGCACCGACCCGTCTTCGCGCAAGGTGTAGGTCATGCGGATCCAGGCATCCTTGCCCGGCCCGTTCACGCCCTTCCAGAACCCGGTGAGGACCATGCGACCGGGGCCAGCCGGTCCTCCGGTGAATTCGACCCGGCCCGGCCCGCCGCCAATCCAGGTCTGGTGCCACAGCCCCGTGTCGGGATCGAGGTTGTTGAGACTGCCACCGCCGCCACCGTTGAGAGGCATCCAGTTTTCGCGGATGGCACAACCTGCATAGAGCCGTTCGATGCGACTATGCGCGACCAGCGGGGCCTTCGCCGGATCCTTGGTGTTGGGATAGACGTCCCACTCACCGACCCAGAAATCGAACGCATTGTGCGCGTCGGTATTGCACGCCGGCACCGG
>JAHDXX010000013.1 GCA_023384025.1 Sphingomonadaceae bacterium | reverse complement strand
TTGGCTATGACGCTGTGCTGCTGACGCTGCGGGTGGCGCGTGACTGGAAAGTCGGGCGCGCCTTCCCGGTGGCACAGCTGGGCGACGAAGGCGGCTTCCTCGGCCTCGACGGTGCGTTCCGCTTCCGTGCCGATGGCGTGGTCGAGCGCGCGCTGGAAGTGCGCGAAGTGCGCAATGGCGAGGTTGTGATCGTGGTTCCCGCGCCCGACCGCTTCGGCAACTGACGAAAACCGGCCAGCGCCGCTTGTGGCAGGCGGCGCTGCGCCTATAGCCTAGCCCCATGTCTGACGACCTGTTTGCCGGAACCCCCGCCTCCAGTGGCGATTACAACGCTTCCTCGATCGAAGTGCTCGAGGGGCTGGAGCCGGTGCGTCGCCGCCCCGGCATGTATATCGGGGGGACCGATGACCGCGCGCTGCACCACCTCGCCGCTGAAGTTCTCGACAACGCGATGGACGAAGCGGTGGCAGGCCACGCCACGCGGATCGAAGTCAGCCTGGATGAAGGCAACCGCCTGAGCATTGCCGACAACGGGCGCGGTATCCCGGTTGACGAGCACCCGAAATTCCCCGGCAAGTCGACATTGGAGGTGATCCTTTCCACCCTGCATTCCGGCGGCAAGTTCTCGGGCAAGGCCTATGCCACCAGCGGCGGCCTGCACGGCGTCGGGGTGAGCGTAGTCAACGCATTGTCGAGCCATACCCGGGTCGAAGTCGCGCGTGATCGCCAGCTCTACGCGCAGGAATTCGCCAAGGGGCAGACACTCGGCCCCATCCAGCAACTCGGCCCCACCCCCAACCGGCGCGGGACCACGGTGGCGTTCACCCCTGACACCGAGATCTTCGGTGACCGCCAGTTCAGCCCCAAGCGGCTGTTCCGGCTCGCCCGCTCCAAGGCCTACCTGTTCGCAGGGGTCGAGATCCGGTGGAAATGCGCCGCTTCCCTCGCCAGTGACGATGTTCCGGCAGAGGCGGTGTTCAAGTTCCCCGGTGGCCTGGCCGACCATCTCGCCGAACAGATTGGCGGGCGCGAGTGCGTCACCACCCAACCCTTCGCCGGGCGGCAGGACTTCCCGCTCGACGAGAGCGGCACCACGCAAGGCAGCGTGGAATGGGCACTCGCCTGGCCGCTGTGGTCGGATGGATCGACCAGCTGGTACTGCAACACCGTGCCCAACCCTGATGGCGGCACCCACGAGCAGGGCCTGCGGGCAGCGCTGACCAAGGGCCTGCGCGGGTTCGGCGACCTGGTCGGCCAGAAAAAGGCCAAGGACATTTCGGCAGACGACGTGATGACCGGGGCCGAGATCATGCTCAGCGTGTTCATCCGCGAGCCGCAGTTCCAGAGCCAGACCAAGGACCGCCTGACCAGCCCCGAAGCCGCCCGGCTGGTCGAGAACGCGGTGCGCGACCACTTCGACCACTTCCTCACCGACAACATGGAGCGCGGCAAGGCCCTGCTCGGCAGCGTGATGGAGCGGATGGACGAGCGCCTGCGCCGCAAGCAGGAGCGCGAGGTCAAGCGCAAGACCGCGACCAATGCCAAGAAGCTGCGCCTGCCGGGCAAGCTGACCGATTGTTCGGGCGAAGGCGATGGCGAGACCGAGCTGTTCATCGTCGAAGGGGACAGCGCCGGTGGCAGCGCCAAGCAGGCGCGCGACCGCAAGACCCAGGCGATCCTGCCGATCCGCGGCAAGATCCTCAATGTCGCCAGCGCCACTGCCGACAAGATCCGCGCCAACCAGGAGATTGCCGACCTCGGCCTCGCGCTCGGCTGCGGCACGCGCAAGGACTGCGACCCGGACAACCTGCGCTATGACCGCGTTATCATCATGACCGACGCGGATGTCGATGGCGCGCACATTGCCACATTGCTGATGACGTTCTTTTTCCAGGAAATGCCCGAGCTGGTCCGGCGCGGGCATCTCTACCTGGCGCAGCCCCCGCTTTACCGTCGGACTGCAGGCAAGGAGAGCCGCTACGCCCGCGACGATGCGCATCGGGCGGAGCTGGAAGCGACCGTGTTCAAGGGCAAGAAGGTGGAGGTCGGCCGGTTCAAGGGTCTCGGCGAGATGAACCCGGCGCAGCTGCGCGAAACGACCATGAACCCGGCAACCCGCAGCCTGATCCGCATCACCCTGCCGCCCGAGTTCGAGCAACGCGCAGGAGTCGCCCGGCTGGTCGACGAGCTGATGGGACGCAATCCGGAGCACCGGTTCAACTTCATCCAGAACCGCGCGGGGGAAGTGGACCGGGAGATGATCGACGCGTGATGCCTGCATGAATCGGCATTATTTCGCGTTTATCCGGTCGACCCTGTAAGAAACTTGCCTCCTGACGGACTAAGGGGGCATGAACGAAGAACACCAGCATCGCCTGTACCGGGAGGCGGGGGAGCAGTTTGCCCGGCCCATTGCCCGGCTTGCCCGCGCGATGGAGCGCGATCCTGACCGGGCGCGCGATCTCGAGCAGGACATTCACTGCGAACTGTTCCGCAGCTTTGCCCGGTATGAAGGGGCGTGCTCGCTGAAGACCTGGGTCTATCGCGTGGCACACAATGTCGCTGCCGAGCACCGCCTGTCACATGGCCGCAAGCCCGGCACGGTCACACTCGACGAGATCGAGGAACTGCCCAGTTCCGGCGATGCCGAGCATGACGCGGCAGAAAGCCACGCCATTGCCCGTGCCCGCGCGCTGATCCGCCAGCTGCCGACGCTCGACGCGCAGGTCATGCTGCTTTGGCTCGAAGGTGAAACCGGAACGGATATAGCCGATGTTACCGGGCTGTCACCCGCCACTGTTGCGACCCGGGTTCATCGCCTCAAGGCGCTGATTGCCCGGTCCCTTGCCCAACCCCATACTGAAGGAACCCGCCATGACCAATGACCCCCGATCGTTCTGGAACGCCGAACCGGTTTCAGCGCAGTTCAGCGACCCTGCTGTCGTGGCCCGCCGTTCGACCCGCTTTGCGCGAACGGTCCGCCGCCGCAACCTGATCGAAGGCGCAGCCGGCGTGCTGGTGATCGGGCTGTTCGGTGCCGGCGCGCTCGCCGCGGCGAGTATCGGCGAATGGGCCTTTGCCGTAGCGGGCGCTCTGGTGGTGGCGGGCACGGTATTCATCCTGTGGCACCTGATCCGCCACGGATCGAACCTTGCCCGTCGGCCGGAGGAAGACTGCCGCAGCCACCTGCTGGGCCAGCTCGCCCGGCAGCGCGACCTGCTGCGCCGGGTGCCTTTCTGGTATCTTGCCCCGCTCCTGCCAGGTGTATGCACAGTCTATGGCATCACCGCCTTCAAGGTGGCGGAGGCACAGGGCTGGGAAACTGCCCTTGGCGGCGTGTGGCAGCCGTTCCTGGCGACCATGGCGTTCTTCGTGTTCGTCGGCGGACTGAACCTTTGGGCGGCGCGGCGTCTTTCCCGCGAGATCGGCGCAATCGAAGCGAGCACCTGACAAAAAGCACCAGACAGGCGGGTCATCGGGCGCTTGCCCTCGCCGCCGCTTGCCCCTAACGCAAACGTAAAGTTGCAAGGGAAAACCCGATGACTCAGCCGACCCGTTTCGAAGGTACCAGCTCTTATATCGCGACCGAGGATCTCAAGGTCGCCGTGAATGCCGCAGTGACGCTGCGCCGCCCGCTGCTGGTCAAGGGCGAACCGGGGACCGGCAAGACTGTCCTTGCGCACGAAATCGCCAAGGCGGTCGGCGCGCCGCTGATCGAATGGAACGTCAAGTCGACGACCAAGGCGCAGCAGGGCCTCTACGAATACGATGCGGTTGCCCGCCTGCGCGATGGCCAGCTCGGCGACGAGCGCGTCCACGACATCGCCAACTACATCAAGAAGGGCAAGCTGTGGGAAGCCTTCACCTCGCCCGAGCTTCCCGTCCTGCTGATCGACGAGATCGATAAGGCCGACATCGAGTTCCCCAACGACCTGCTGCAGGAACTCGATCGCATGTCGTTCGACGTCTATGAAACGCACGAACGGATCGAGGCGAAGGAACGCCCGATCGTGGTGATCACCTCGAACAACGAGAAGGAACTGCCCGACGCCTTCCTGCGCCGGTGCTTCTTCCACTACATCAAGTTCCCCGACCGCGACACGATGCGCGACATTATCGAGGTCCACTTCCCGGGCATCCAGAAGACGCTGGTGAGCAAGGCGATGGACGTGTTCTACGACCTGCGCGAAGTGCCGGGGCTGAAGAAGAAGCCGTCGACCAGCGAACTGCTCGACTGGCTCAAGCTGCTGCTCAACGAGGACATGCCGCTAGACGTGCTGCAGAGCCAGGACCCGAGCAAGGCGATCCCGCCGCTGCACGGTGCACTGCTCAAGAACGAGCAGGACGTGATGCTGTTCGAACGGCTCGCGTTCATGGCCCGCCGCAACCCCTGAGCAGGACCGGCAGAGGCGCGGCGCTCAGACCGCTTCGAAGCTGTAGGCCAGTTCCGAATCGCCCCACCGGCGGCCGTTGATGATCAGCGGCACGTAGACGTTGCGGACGATCTCGTAGGACTTTCCGTCGCCTTCCTGGCGATAGACCGCCATCATGTAGGGCGCACTGCTCTGCTTGGCCTTGCGGTCGATCGGATCGAGCAGGATGCGGCCGTTGCGGCAATACTTGGTGTCGTGCGCGAGGTCGCCGGTCGGCTTGCGCGACCGGTCGGTCACATGGGTCGGCAGGAAGCCCTTCATGTCGGCTGGCGAGCACATCTTGATCGCACCACCTTGCGCCACCATCGCGTCGATGATCGGGCGCCAGTTGGCGTCGGCCCAGTCTGACAATCTCGTACGGTAGCGCGGCGGGTTGCTGCCTTCCACCGGGCGGTAATCCTGGTCGAACAGCATTTCCATCGTCAGGGCGCCCTCGGCAATCGCCTGCTCGGCGGCGTCGGCGAGCTTGCGGGCGTGCTCCATCGCCCGTTCCACCATCAGGCTGTCTTCCGGCGACAGGCCGGCCTTGACGATCCCGTCGAACATTTCGCTGGCGGTCAGCTCGAGCGCTTCCATCCGGCGGTTGGCCGCCTGGAGCTTGCCTTCGTTCTCGATCGCTGCGGAATCGAAGCTGTGCAGCACGTCCTGCACCGCATGGACATGATCGCTGATCGTGCCGGTGGCGCGGGCGATCTGGTCGTTCTGGCGGTCGACTTCCTCGACCAGCTGGGCGACGCCGGAGATGGTTTCCTCGATCCGCGCGACCGAGCTCTTGGCTTCGCCGCTGGCGCGGGCACCGCTCTCGATCCGTTCGATCACCTGCTGGGCCTCGAGCCCGAGCGCGTCGATCGTGCGGGTAATCTCGACCGTCGCCTTGCGGGTATCGGCCGCCAGCCCTTTCACTTCGTTGGCGACGACCGCAAAGGTCCGCCCTGCCTCGCCGGCACGCATGGCCTCGATGGTGGCGTTGAGGGCGAGGATATTGGTCGTCTCGGCAATCTGCTCGATATCCTGCGAACTGGTGCGCACCTGCTCCATCGCGGCGGCAAAGCCGGTGACGTGCTGGGTCAGCGCCTCGACCAGTTCGAGCAGTTCGGTAATCTGCCCGAGCGAGGAGTGGATCAGGTCGGTCCCCTGCGCGAGCCGCTCGATCGCGCGTTCCGAAAGCTGGCGGGCTTCATCGCTGGCATCGGATACCTTGCGCTGGTCCATTTCCAGCGCCTCGACCGTGCCGCGCAAGGCATTGTGTTCTGCCCGCAAGCGTTCCGACGAGTTGATGACCGCCGCCACCACCCCGGCGACATCGGTGCAACCGACGGTAACTTCGCCACATTTTTCGGAAATACGACCAATTGCTTCGCTGCCTGCCGTATCGATAACCTGATGCTTCATTGCGGTTGCCCCGGAAAATCCCACGCGGCTCTAACCGGGCATGGTTAGCAAGGGCTTAAGAGCGTCCCGTAATCCTGCCCAATTTACGCACTTGGCGAAGGGCTGCCGGTGGTGCACAGACCGGGCATGTTCTTCAATTTCGTCGACGAGCTGCGGGCTGCCGGGATCGGGGCCAGTTTCAAGGAGCACCTCACCTTGCTGGAGGCGCTCGACAAGGAGGTTATCGAGCAGACGCCGGAGGCGTTCTACTACCTCTCCCGCGCCACCTTCGTGAAGGACGAAGGCATGCTCGACCGGTTCGATCAGGTCTTCAACAAGGTCTTCAAGGGCCTCTTGACCGACTATGGCCAGAACCCCGTCGATATCCCGGAGGACTGGCTCAAGGCCGTCGCCGAGAAGTTCCTAACCCCGGAGGAGATGGAGAAGATCAAGTCACTGGGCGACTGGGACGAGATCATGGAGACGCTGAAGAAGCGGCTCGAGGAACAGCAGAAGCGCCACCAGGGCGGCAACAAGTGGATCGGCACCGGCGGCACCAGTCCGTTCGGCAACTCCGGCTACAACCCCGAAGGTGTGCGGATCGGCGGCGAGAGCAAGCACAAGCGCGCGCTCAAGGTGTGGGAAAAGCGCGAGTTCCAGAACCTCGACAACACCAAGGAGCTGGGCACCCGCAACATCAAGATGGCGCTGCGCCGCCTGCGCAAGTTCGCCCGCGAAGGCGCGGCGGACGAGCTCGACATCCCCGGCACGATCGACGGAACCGCGCGGCAGGGCTGGCTCGACATCCGCATGCGGCCGGAACGGCGCAATGCGGTCAAGCTGCTGCTGTTCCTCGACGTGGGCGGCTCGATGGACCCCTTCATCAAGCTGGTCGAGGAGCTGTTCAGCGCAGCCACGGCGGAGTTCAAGAACCTCGAATTCTTCTACTTCCACAACTGCCTCTACGAAGGCGTGTGGAAGGACAACAAGCGCCGCTGGCAGGAACGGACCAAGACCTGGGACGTGCTCCACAAGTTCGGCCACGACTACAAGATCGTGTTCGTCGGCGACGCGGCGATGAGCCCCTACGAGATCACTCACCCGGGCGGCAGCGTCGAGCACATGAACGAAGAAGCCGGCGCGGTGTGGCTGAAGCGCGTGACCGACACCTACCCCGCGACGGTATGGCTCAACCCGGTGCCGGAAAAACAGTGGGGCTATTCGCAGTCGACCAAGGTAATCAAGCAACTGGTCAACGACCGGATGTACCCGCTGACGCTGGACGGGCTCGATGACGCGATGCGGGAGCTGAGCCGGAAGCACGGGGCTTGAGCAACGACGGGATCGAATTGCCCGAGGGGATTGCTCTGGACGACCCTCGCCCGATCGCAGCGGCGGCGCCCTACACGTACGAACTGCCCCATCCGGTTGAGCTGGCTGCGCTGGAGCCTGGAGACGGGGTCCAGGCAATCTTTCGCGAAATTAGCGGCGGACGGAAGTATTCGGCAGAGCGGATGTGGGTGACCATCGAGCAAATCGCGGATGGCATTGCATCAGGCTATCTCGATAACGAGCCGTTCGACATGCCGTCTATCAAGCACCGCGATCCAGTGCGAATTCCGCTCACGCACGTCATCTCCTGCACCTATGCCAAGGGCAAGGATCGCCCCGTCGTGCCCGAGCGGCGCACCTACTGGGATCGCTGCTTCGTTGATGCCTGCGTGGTCGAAGGCCGCAGCCACGCGGACTACCTTTACCGCGAAGAACCGGACATGACCCGGGAAGGCGATGAGTACCCGGACAGCGGCTGGCGCATCCGCGGAACCGACGAAGCCATTGCCGAGGACGAGCGACTTGGCGAGAAGCCGATGTATATCGCGCTCGGCAAGGTGCTCAATTCCGACGACCGCTGGCTTCACCTGATCGACCGCGAGATCGGGTGCGCGTTCCAGTGGGATGCTGACCGCGATGATTATCTCGAACTGGAATGACGCCACCCCGCCACACCCGCTTCGAGGCCATCCGCTACCGACTCGAAGCCTACGACCCCGGCACGGGCTGGCGGCTTTGGCTCTACGAGTTCCTGCTGTTCGGGTTCAAGCAGGCATGGGCCTGCCTGTTCGGCGGGCTGCTGCTCGCGCTGCTGCTCGGCACGCACCTGTTCTATCCCGACGCCGGTCCGTTTGGGGCACCGCTCCACCGCTACGACTTCCTGACCATCGCCGCGATTGCCATCCAGGGCGCCATGCTAGCCCTCCGGCTGGAGACCTGGCGCGAGGCGCGGGTGATCCTCATCTTCCACGTGGTTGGCACGGTGATGGAGCTGTTCAAGACCGCCGCCGGATCGTGGACCTATCCCGAGGCGAGCGTGCTCCATGTGGGCGCGGTGCCGCTGTTCTCAGGGTTCATGTACGCTGCGGTCGGCAGCTACATCGCGCGGGTATGGCGGATCTTCGATTTCCGCTTCAGCCATTACCCGCCGCAATGGGCGACCTGGCTGCTGGCAGGCGCGATCTACGTGAACTTCTTCGCCCACCACTGGACCGTCGACATCCGGCTCGGCCTGTTCGCGGCGACCGCGCTGCTGTTCTGGAAGACCCGGGTCCATTTCCGCAATTGGCGTGCGCACCGGTGGATGCCGCTGCTGCTCGGTTTCGGGCTCGTCGCGCTGTTCATCTGGTTTGCCGAGAACATCGCCACGTTCGCCAACGCGTGGAACTATCCGGGGCAGGAAGACGGTTGGGAGATGGTTTCGCTCACCAAGCTCGGCAGCTGGTACCTGCTGATGCTGATCAGCTTCGTGCTGGTGGCGCTGGTGCAGCCCGTGCGGCCGCTCGACGATTAGGGCTCGCCCGCGCCCCACAGGCGTTCCGCACGAACCCAGCCGACACGCCCGCCGACATCGATCTTGCACCAGCCAAGGTCGCATTCGCGCAGCTTGCCGATCACGCCCGTCTGGGCATTCCAGCGCAGTTTGGCGCTGTCATCCGGCCCGGCGCGCAGGGCGGCGAGCCCTTCGCCGATCACGATCACCCCGCGATCCGGGCTGAGCAGGCTGGCGGAAACCCAGCCCTTGGTCCCATCCGGATCGATCACCAGACGCCAGCCTTGCGCCACCCGTAGTACTTTGAGGGGCAGCCCCGGCCGCTTGTAGACCCAGTCGATCTTGAAATCGTGGCTCGGCCCCTTGCGCATGTACAGCTCGGGTGCCTTGATCGTCGCCCAGTAGGGCACCTCGCGTTCCTGCGCGGAGGCGGGGATGGGGGTGAGTGCAGCAAGGGCGAGAAGGAGCGCGATCAGGCGTTTTGTCATGGGCCGGACGATAGCGCCGCCAGTGCTCCGCGAACAAGCGATTCGCACGCCCCAAGCGAGGCTTGCTTGACCACCCTGCCCCCGACGCCCTAGCGCTGCATCATGAGCGAGCACAGCAGCACCTCGACCCGGCGACTCGAAGGCACCCCGCGCGTCGTCGTGACCCGCCACCTGATGCCGTCGGTCGAAGCCCGGCTGGCCGAACTGTTCGACGCGCAGCTCAATCCCGATGACGTGCCGCTGACCCGCGACCAACTGGCCGAGGCAATGCAGAGCGCGCACGTGCTCGTGCCCACCGTGACCGACCGGATCGATGCCGCCCTGATCGAGCAGGCAGGCGACCAGCTCGGCCTGATCGCCAGCTTCGGCGCGGGGACCGACCATATCGACCTTGCCGCGGCTGCCCGCCGCAAGATCATGGTCACAAACACACCCGGCGTGTTCACCGACGACACCGCCGACATCGCGATGGAAATGATCATCGGCATCCCGCGCCGCGTGCGCGAAGGCGTCGCCATGGTCCGCCGCGGCGAATGGACCGGATGGACGCCGACCGCGCTGCTCGGCCGCAAGCTCGCGGGCAAGGTGCTCGGCATCGTCGGCATGGGGCGGATCGGGCAAGCGGTGGCGCACCGCGCCCGCGCCTTCGGGCTGGAAATCGCCTACCACAACCGCAAGCCCCTGCCCGAAGCAGTCGAACGGATGCTCGGTGCCCGCCACGTGGCTGACCTTGACGCGCTGGTGGCCGAGGCGGACATCCTGTCGCTGCATTGCCCGGCGACGCCCGAAACGCACCACCTGATGGACGCGCGGCGGTTCGGCCTGATGAAACCGGGGGCATGCCTGATCAACACCGCGCGGGGTGAACTGGTCGACCAGGAAGCGATGATCGCGGCCCTCGCCTCTGGCCACCTGTCGGGCGCGGGACTGGATGTCTATCCCGACGAGCCCAATGTCGACCCGCGCCTGCTCGACCTGCCCAATGTCATGACCCTGCCGCACATCGGCAGCGCTACGCGCGAAGGGCGCGAGGCATCGGGCGAGAAAGTGATCGCCAACATCCGCTTCTGGATCGACGGGCACCGCCCGCCCGACCAGGTGCTGACCGCGCTGGTCTGACAGGGACTTTTCGGGGGGAACAAGAGTGCGCTTTTCACGAATTGCGACCGTGGCGGCTATGCTGGCCATGCCGACCGCCACACTGGCAGCGCCCGTCGCGCCGGAACTGATCGCCGCAAACGACAGCGGCGACACCGCCTGGATCCTGACCGCATCCGCGTTGGTCCTGCTGATGACACTGCCGGGCCTTGGCCTGTTCTACGGTGGGCTGGTGCGGGCGAAGAACTTCCTTTCAGTCCTGCTGCAGATCGGCGCGGTCGCCTCGATCGCCTCGGTGCTGTGGATCGTGGCCGGCTACACGCTCGCCTTCGGCCCGGTCAGCAATGGCTTCCTTGGCGGCGGGCTCAACCTGATGCTCGCGAACCTCGGCAATGTGCGCGCCGGACTGACCATCCCGGAAAGCACCTTCGCCCTGTTCCAGATGACCTTCGCGGTAATCACCCCCGCGCTGATGATCGGCGCATGGGTTGACCGGGCGCGGTTCGGCTGGGTGGTCGGCTTCTGCGCGCTATGGGGCCTCGTGGTCTATGCCCCGGTCGCGCATTGGGTCTGGGGCGGCGGCTGGCTCGCCAGCAGGTTCGGCACGCTCGACTTTGCTGGCGGCATCGTGGTCCACACCACCGCCGGTGTCTCAGCACTGGTGGTGGCGCTGCTGCTGGGGAAGCGCATGGGCTGGCCGCGCACGCTGATGCTGCCGCATGCCCCGTCACTGACCATGGCAGGCGCGGCCCTGCTGTGGGTCGGCTGGTTCGGGTTCAACGGCGGCAGCGCGCTGACCGCAACTGACGACGCCTCCAGCGCGATCATCAACACCCACCTTGCTGCGAGCGTCGCCGCGCTCGCATGGCTGCTGGTGGAGAAGTTCTCCGTCGGCAAGCCGACCAGTGTCGGCTGGGCGACCGGCGCGATTGCGGGGCTGGCGACGATCACCCCGGCGGCCGGATACGTCTCGCCCGCCGCCGCGATCCTGTTCGGCCTTGCCGGTGCGGTGATCTGCTACGGCGCGATCCAGCTGGTCAAGCAGCGGCTCCAGATCGACGACTCGCTCGACGTGTTCGCGGTCCACGGCGTCGGCGGGATCATCGGCTCCCTCCTGCTCGCCTTCGCCCTGTCCGAAGCCTGGGGCGGGGTCGGCTATGCCGAGACCATGTCGATGGGGCGCCAGGTCGCTGCCCAGACAGTCGGTGTGCTGGTGGTTGGCCTGTGGAGCGCCATCGCCACCGCGATCCTGACGCTTCTCGTCGGGCTGGTATTCCCGATGCGCGTCAGCGAGGACGAGGAACGCGAGGGGCTGGACATCACCAGCCACGGCGAACGCGCGTGGGAGATGGACTGAGGGCGACCGCGCGGCCGCCCTCCCTGCCCATCAGTCGCCTGTCAGGATCCGGTCGACCAGATCCTTCACCGTGGGAGTGAAGTTGTTCGAGTAGAACGGGTCCTGCTTGAAGCGGTAGGCGGCGTGCCCGGCGAACATCAGGTTGTTGTCCACATCCCCGTCATGTGCGATCGACTGGAGTGTTTTCTGAATGCAGAAGCTGCGCGGGTCCGCGAGACGACCGGTGGTGTGGTCGTCGTGGTCTTTCCAAGACGAGAAACCGCAATGCGACAGGCAGCCCATGCATTCAGTCTGATCGGTGTGGATTTGTTCACGCTCTTCCGGCGTCACGAATACGATGGTGTCGTCAGGCGTCTTCAGGGCGCTGGTATAGCCTGCGCTGACCCAGCCTTGCGCCCGTGCATAGTCTTCTGGCGAAACCCAATATTTCTTGCGGTCCACTTCCAGCCGGACGGACGAATCCGCAACTTCGGCCTTGGCAAAGGCAATCTGCCGCTGCGAACGCGCCTCCAGCATCTGCAAAAATGGCGTCCGCACTGCGGATGAATAAAAGCCGGTTGGCGAGAATTTGTGGAGCAGCACATCGCCCGGCTCCAGCGTCCTGAGCTTGTCCTTCCACTCCTGCGGAATCGGGCTTTCGACCGTCAGCAGCGGGCGGGTACCAAACTGGAACGCGATCAGGCCGAGCTCCGGATTGTCGATCCAGTTTTCCCATTCGCGCAAGTACCAGACGCCGCCGGCCATGACGATCGGAACAGACTCGCTCACACCCTCGGCGCGCATGGTTTCACGCAGCGCCTTGACCCGCGGATATGGGTCTTGCGGCACCAGCGGATCTTCGGCGTTGGACAGGCCATTGTGCCCGCCCGCCAGCCATGGATCCTCATAGACCACCGCGCCCAGCCACTCCGGCACTTTCGAATAGGCGCGCTTCCACAGTGCGCGAAAAGCACGGGCGGAACTGACGATCGGGAGATAATAGACGCCATATTTTGCGGCAATTTCGCTGAGCTTATAGGGCATGCCCGCACCGCAGGTGACGCCGTTGACGAGGCCGCGTGTCGCTTCCAGCACGCCGTGCAAAATCGGCTGTGACCCGCCCATTTCCCACAGCACATTGATATTGATCGCCCCCTTGCCCCCGGCAATATCGTGCGCGCGCTTGATCTGGGTGATCGCGCCGCGAATGCCGTAGTCGATCAGTTCCTGATGACGCTCGGCGCGCGTGGCACCGTGAAAGACCTGGGGAATGAACTCGCCATTTTCATCATAGCTATCAGCGTTGACCGCGCTGATCGTGCCGATACCGCCCGCCGCAGCCCATGCACCGGAGCTGGCGTGGTTGGTCGCGGAAACGCCCTTGCCGCCCTCGATCAGCGGCCAGACTTCGCGTCCACCATAAGTAATCGGCTGCAACCCTTTGAAACTCATTCTCTATCCGATCTCACCAAGAATTATTTCTGCCCATTGCCCGAAGAGCCGGGAATGCCCCGGCACGGCTTGATCTGGCCCGGCTGCGGCCTGTTAGCGGCTGCCTCGAACTGTGCATAGTACCCCGCGAGTTCGGGCGCATCGCGGAATGCCACCAGACGGAAGCCCGCCGCCTTGAACTCGCACGCGAGCAGCAAGGGCGCGATGCCGTGCTGGTCGGTCGGGCGGTCCACGTCAACCACGATCACCTGCCCGCCTTCGCGCAGCGCCGGCCAAAGGCGCCACAGGAAAGCGTAAGGCTCGCGCACCTCGTGGTACATGTGGACGAGGAAAATCCGGTCGAAACTGTCAGCGGGCAGCCTGGGATCGTCGCCTTGGCCCGGCTTGATGGAAACGTTGTCGAGCCGCTCCCGTTCCACCCGCGCACCGAGCCGGTCGAGCGCCTCGCGGTCGATATCCTGCGCCAGCACGCGACCCTTGGCACCGACCCGCTCGGCGAGGCGCACCGTGTAGTAGCCCTCGCCCGCGCCGATATCGGCCACGGTCATGCCCGGCGTGATCCCCGCCATGTCCATCACCGCTTCCGCTTCACCGCGATTGTCGCGCGCGGTTTCGGTGGAGAATTCGTTGGCCCCGAGCGCGGAGACCGGCCGGTCCGCCTCGGGGAATTCACGCGCGCTTTCCGGCCGGTCGCGGTCTGCCGGCTGGCAGGACACGGCAAGGAGCGCGAGCAGCGCGGCGGAAACAGGATTGCGCATCGCCATCGCGCCTAGCGCGGCGCGGGGGGATTGGCAAAGGGGCAAATCGAACGATCCAGTCCGGACGACGAGGTGTAGCCCTACCGCACTTATGTAGGTGCAAAAACCTACATACTCAATTTATCGCCAGCTTTTTCAAACGAACCCTCGAAAGGGCGCTATCAAGCTCTTGGAATGCCGCAGAGTGGTTCGACATTTTCACTTTTTCAAATGCTTCAAGATACGCAATTTCCGCCAATCTATAGCGAATTGTGCGCTCGGCGGAATCTGCGCGATCACCAATCGCTTCTTCGGTTTGTCCGATGTTGGTGAGAATTTGGACACGTGCCCTTGCGCCAATCTCTTCTCGGTCCGCTGAGCGGAGGTCCTGAAGTATTGAAAGGCCTTCCTCTAAGTCGTCGAGCCCCGCTTCCACACCGCATCGACGGCCCCTTGCCGAGAGACTGGCGCCGAGATTGGAGGCGACCGACGCCGCGAGGTTAGGTGCTCCAATTGAATTAGCTACTATCAAAACTTCGCGGTAAAGGTCGATTGCTCGCGATAGAAACTCCAATCCTTCCTCACCTTCTACGCGCTGACCCATCGTAGCGAGGTCACCGGCTAGTGAATTACTAATTGACGCCCAATCCTCTGGAAATTTATTTAGCGAAATTAATTCCAACGCACTTTCATTCGATATAATTGCGGATTTTAATAACTGAAAACCTCGATTTCCGCTTATTCTTATCCCCAAACTACTTTGTGCAATTCCCTTACTGTGGCGAATGGCCGCATTTTTTTCGGGCAAGATTCCATCGGGGAAGTTAGCGATTGCGATATCATATTTTTTCAGTGATTCACGAAGATCATTTTCTCCATCTTTTCCAGCTTTGATCATTCCACGAATGGCTAAGACATCAGCTAATCCAATAAGTGCCGCAGCATAAACACCGGACCCCCACGATTTTTTAACTAAGCGAACAGCTTCACGAGCAACTAACTCCGATTCCTTAAGAAGTTCGATTCCAATATTTCCTCCATGACGTTGCGCCAATTGATTTAAGCCGTTTACCAAGTTTTGACGCGATCCTACTTTTTCAATTCTGTCCTTAGATCTGCGGACCGCGACTCTGGAAATCTCGACTGCCACCTCCAGATCGATTAGACGACCCGATCTGCGGGCGTCTAACAAACTGACCAATGCGTTCTGGTGAATTTGGGCATACTCAAGCCTCTCAGCCCTTATTTCTGACTTCTGGAGTTCTAAGGCCCAGTACGCTGCCTTCTTGGGGTCGTATCTTAAGCGGGCGACTGACAAGTTGGTGCGAGCGAGCTGCTGCCGTGCAGCCCAAAGCTCGCACATAGACGAATCAATCCTCTGAAAAGCGTGGTCGCCTAGCTTCTCTGCTGCATCGATCTCATCGCTTTCAATGAGCTCTAGGATCCGTCCGAGATCGTTCTCGATGTCAATTCCGACATTTGCTCCCACTTTAATGCGGGAACGAAGATTCATCAGCTCGCCAATGGCGTCGGATAACGCCTGCTCTGCTACCAGCGGATCGACGACCCGCCCCACGAGCGGTTCGGCGAGCGCCAAAAGGTTGACCCCTTGGCTCGCGGTTTGCATTTTTTGGTTTGCCACAATTTGTCGCAGAAGGTCGCCATGCTCTGCCAACATGCCCTTCGTTGTGTCGACTTGATTTGCAACCTCGCGAAGGCCTGCCAACGTTTCAGCCTGAGCTCGTCCTAATTCGATCGCAATGTCGAGGGTCAATAGTGTAGCATAGGCCGGGTCGTTCTTCGCCGTGCGCAACGCGGCTTCGACCGCTTCAAGCGCAAACAGCCGCTCGGCCGAAGCGGGTGCACCCGCCCCTGGCTCGGCAAACATCGCGTCATGGTGCGCCAGTTCGGCAACCACGAGGCGCGCAGCAAGCACGGGATAGCGCTCGGCGCTCTCCCCTGACATGGTGGCGGTGGCCGCGAGCTGCTCGCGCGTGAGCATTACCTGTGGCAGGAGGCGGTTCATCGCTTCGTCGGCCCGCGCAACAGCAACGCGCTCCGCGTGACTATCCCAGTGATCGAGCTTGCCGAGCAACTGCTTCTGCATGCGGGCGATCAGCTTGTCGTCTTCGAGACCGGCCTTGCGGCTGTTCTCCTTGATCCGCGCCAGCAGGCCCGATCCGCCGATGACTCCCGCAGCCGCCAGCCCCATGTCGAGCGGAGCCAGCGCGCAGGCCCCGATGCCGATGCCAATGGCGGTCAGCGGTTCAAGGCAGTTCCAGTTTAACGGCAACGTGAAAAACGCCCTCAGGAAGCAAGCAGGAATGCGAAACTATTGGGGGCAATGGCACCCGTCAATAAAATCGCTTTCCTACAGACACGCAACCCCGCTAGCTTCGCCGCGCATCATTTCACGCGCATGAAACCGAAAACTTGCCGCGCCCCATGAACAAGCCCCGTTAGAGATCCCGCACCGGATGTGTTTTGTCAACCAACCTGCCAATTTCGCCCCATCGTCACGCTGCGACTCGGCACTGCAGCTGGCGGCGACTGGCTTACTCCACGTCCTCGATCTCGACGCTTTCGCCGGTCACCCGCTGCGCCAGCGCGGCGGAGATGAACAGGTCGATTGCGCCGTCGAGCACGTCGTCGGGCGCGGTGGAGGTCGCGCCGGTGCGGAGGTCCTTCACCAGCTGGTACGGCTGGAGGACGTAGGAACGGATCTGGTGTCCCCAGCCAATGTCCGTCTTGCTGGCGTGCTCAGCGTTGGCGGCTTCCTCGCGCTTGCGAATTTCCGCTTCGTAGAGCCGGGCCTTGAGCATGTTCATCGCGATGTCGCGGTTCTTGTGCTGGCTGCGGTCCTGCTGGCTGGCGACGATCACGCCGCTGGGCACGTGGGTGATGCGGACTGCAGAATCTGTGGTGTTGACGTGCTGGCCGCCCGCACCGCTGGCACGGTAGGTGTCGATCTTGAGGTCAGCGGGGTTGATCTCGATATCGATGTTGTCGTCGATCACCGGATAGACCCAGACCGAGCTGAACGAGGTGTGGCGCCGGGCGGAGCTGTCGTAGGGACTGATCCGCACGAGGCGGTGGACGCCGCTCTCGGTCTTGGCATAGCCGTAGGCGTTATCGCCCTTGATCAGCAGGGTGGCAGACTTGATGCCCGCCTGCTCGCCGGCATGGTAATCGACCAGATCAACCTTGTAGCCGCGCCGTTCGGCCCAGCGGGTGTACATCCGCTGGAGCATCTCGGCCCAGTCCTGGCTCTCGGTGCCACCGGCCCCGGCGTGGATTTCGAGGTAGGTATCGTTGCCGTCGGCCTCACCGCTGAGCAGCGCCTGGACCTTGTCGCGGTCAGCCCGCTCGGCCAGCGCAGCAAGCGAGGCGAGGCCATCGGCCACGACACTGTCGTCGCCTTCCATTTCGCCCAGTTCGACGAATTCGACTGCGTCCGCCATTTCCTGTTCGATCGCGCGAACGGTGTCGATGGCGGACTTGAGCTGCTTCTGCTCGCGGGTGATGGCCTGCGCCTGCTTGGGGTTGTCCCACAGGGAAGGATCCTGCACCCGCGCGTCGAGTTCATCCATTCGCCGCAACGCGCGTTCCCAGTCGAGCGACTGGCGGACGAGCGCCAGCGCGGCATGGATACGGTCGATATGGGCCTGCCCTTCGGCACGCATGGGTCTGTCTCCGTGAAACTGGCGGCTCGCTTAGCGGACAGCGGGCGATTGTAAAGCGCGAGGCGGCTAGTAGAGGCCGCCCTGCTCTTCGACGAAACCTTCTTCGGTGGCTTCCTCGTCCTCGACTTTGGCTTCGGACACCGCGCTTCGTCCGCGCTTGATCAGGGCGATGATCTCGGCGCGCTTCTTCTCAATCTCGTCCGCCCGGGTGATCCGTGGCGGTTCGGTATCCGGCTTGAAGGCTTCCCAGATCACCGCTGCCTTGGGGTCGGAACTGGTAGCTCCGTCAAACACCCGCTTGCCGCTCGCCCGGTCAACCCGGACCATGCGGATGCCCGGCGGCGCAACGAACGGCTCCGGACGCCAGCGGTTCCTGGTCTCGACGACGAACTGGCGGAAGATCGGGACAGCGGTGTTGCCGCCCTGCACCCACCCGCCGAGGTTCTTGGGCTGGTCGAACCCGAGGTAGAGCCCGGCCACGAATTCCGGCGTACCGCCGACAAACCAGGCATTGGTCGGGCCGCTGGTGGTGCCGGTCTTGCCGAACATCGGCAGTCCGAGATCGCGCAAGCGCGTGGCAGTGCCGCGTTCGACCACGCCGGTCAGCATGTGCAGCACCTGGAACGCCGTCCGGGCATCCATCACCTGCTTGCCGTCAGGCTTGATGCGCGGCATCGGCTGGCCATCCCATTCCGCCATGTTGCAGCGTGTGCAATCGCGCTTGTCGGCCCGCCAGATCACTTTCCCGCGCCGGTCCTGCACATAGTCGATCAGGGTCGGCTCGTGTTGTCGACCGTGGTTGGCGAGAGCGCTGTAGGCGTTGACCATCTTGAGCACGGTGGTGTCGCCAGCCCCGAGCGCAAACGCCGGATAGGGCTGGTATTTGCCGATTCCCACCTTGTCGAGCGCCTGGATCACGTTCGGCATCCCGGCATCCATGGCGATATGGACCGTCATGAGGTTCTTCGACTGCTCGAGGCCGTAGCGCATCGGATGCACCCCGCCACCGCGCGAACCGCCGAAGTTGGTGAAGCATTTCTCGCCCAGTTTGGCGCCCTGATAATAGCAGTATTGCTGGTCAGGCACTTGCGTCGCGGGAGTCATGCCGTGGTCGAGCCCTGCGGCGTAGACAAACGGCTTGATCGTCGAACCCGGCTGGCGCTGGGCCTGGGTCGCCCGGTTGAACGAGCCGAGCCGGTCATCAAACCCACCCTGCAGGGCCAGCACACGGCCGGTCTGCGGATCCTGCGCCAGGAATCCTCCCGATACGCCGGGCACCGTGCGGACCCGCCAGCCATTGCCTTCCGGCGACACCGCGATGACGTCACCGGCCTTGAGTGCGTCAGGCATGCCCGCCAGCGGACCGGTCGATCCGTCGGCAAAGCCCACCGTACCACTGGCGCCACCGCGTTCGGTGACCACGCCAACCCGCCAGTTCTTGTAACTGATGCCGAGGTAAGAACTCTGCAATTGCCCGGCCCAGCTGCCATCGTCGAGGTCGATGGTGGCGATCGGCCCGCCCCAGCCACGGCTGCCGTGATAGCGCATGATCCCGTCCCGCAGGGCATTGCGCGCGGCATCCTGAAGGTCGGTATCGAGCGACGTGCGGACCCACAGCCCGCCGGAATAGACGCTGTTCGGACTGTCTTCGGCACTTTCGCCGAACCGGTCGATCAACTGGCGGCGCACTTCCTCGAGGAAATAACCGGCATCGGCGGAACGCTGGCTGCGCTGGGTGACGAGCCCGAGCGGCCTGGCTTTCGCTTCGGCAGCTTGCGCGGCCGTAATGAAATCGTCCTGCACCATCCGGTCGAGCACGAAATTGCGTCGTTCGAGGGCACGCTCGGCATTTTTAGCCCTGCCATAGGTTTCCGGTGCCTTGGGCAGGATCGACAGGAAGGCAGCCTCGTGCAGTTCCAGCTGCCCCACATCCTTGTCGAAATAGGCCCGCGCTGCCGCCTGCACCCCGAAGCTGCGCCGCCCCAGCGGGATCTCGTTGAGGTAGAGCGTCAGGATTTCTTCCTTGCTCAGGACCCCTTCGATCCGGCGGGCGAGGATCATCTCCTTGAGCTTGCGGGTGACCGAGTACTCGTCACCAAGCAGCAGGTTCTTGGCGACCTGCTGGGTGATGGTCGAACCGCCTACCGCGCGCTCGCCCGAACCCAGCTTGCTGGCATAGTCGAACACGGCATTGGCAGTGCCGAAGAAATCGATCCCGCCATGGCTGAAGAAGGTCTTGTCCTCGGCAGAGAGGAAGGCCTCGACCAGTTGCTGCGGGAAATCCGAATATTGCAACTGGACCCGGCGTTCGCGGGCATAGGAATGGACAATCTCGCCATCGATGCCGCGCACCACTGTCGGAAGCGGCGTTTCGTAGTCAGCCAGATTTTCCGCGTCGGGCAGGTCCCATGCGAGCACAACCCACAGCAGGACGGCAAGCACCAGCCCTGTCCCACCCAGCCCGGCGACCCAGCGAAACCAGCGCCTGGTTTCCCAGTTCGCGCGAAACCAGGCCAGCGCGCCGCTGGCATCGCGCCGGATGCGATAGCGGATATGCTCGATAGTCGATTGTTCGGCCATAGATGGGCGCCCCCTAGCATGGCCATGCGCGTCTGCGCCAGCCGCATTTGCCCAGCCCAAGCGCTACTGGCGGGACTGGCGGGCGAGAAATATGCGCACGGCGCGGGCCATGGAATCGGCAAACTGGGCCTTGCCTTCCTCGGATGTCAGACGCCGTGCCTCATCGGGATTGGTGATGAAGCCGGATTCGAACAGGACTGCGGGAACGTCCGGAGCACGCAGTACGGCCAACGCCGCCGAGCGACGCGCCTGAGGGTGAAAATTGAGCGCTTCGGCACCTTCCCGTACGATCAGGCTGGAAAACTCTGCCGACGTTTCCTGCACCCGGCGCTGTGCCAGCTCGATCAGGATGGTGCCCACCGCATTGCTCTGGTCAGCGATGACCACGCCGTTGACCCGGTCTGCAGCGTTTTCACGCTCCGCGAAACGGGCAGCGGCCTGGCTCGATGCCTGATCGGAGAGAGTGTAGATGCTCGCACCACGCACACCTTCGACCTCGCCAGCCGAATCCGCATGGATCGAGATGAACAGGTCGGCCCCCATCCGGCGGGCGATCTCGGGCCGTTCGCCCAGGACCAGGAACCGGTCATCTTCGCGGGTCAGCGCCACGCGGATGCCGCCTTCTTCGACGAGGCGATCACGCAATGCCTTCGCGAGCCCCAGGACAACGTCCTTTTCCTTGAACCCGAACCCGCTGGCTCCGGGATCCTTGCCACCATGCCCGGGGTCGATGACAACGAGCGGGCGGGTCGGATCGTCCGGTCCGTAGACTTCCGGCAGGTCCAGCGGCGCGCCGGCTTCAGGCAGAAGGATTCGGACAACGTAATCGCGGCCGAGCTCGGGCACCGGAATCGTCAGCCCGAAGGCAAACACCGCCCCCACCAGCATGACCGGAGCAAGAAAAATCAGCCAGAGTTGCGTACGCAGCGACATCGGACCAATCTGTTAGGGTGTTGGCGCTATACAGTGCAATAAGGTTGCGGGCCGTAACCCACGGTGCTAGCCAACAAATGTGGGCTTCCATGTTTGCATGGAACCAGCTCGCACACCAAATGCGGGAACGTACGCGCTCCTCGCACCTGGCAGGCCCCTCCGGCCTTTCCAGTCAAGACAGGTTGATGCACGAATGAGAATATGCCCCCTGACCCTGCCAGACGCGACGGAACGTCGCGGTATGGCGAAGGCAGGATGGCGTGCGCCGGTTTCGCGCGTTCTCGGTCGAGCAGACACATCACACCGGGCCTCCTCGCAAGAGCGAACCGCCCGGTCCGCACTTGCCGCAAGTGGCCCACGCCACGGCGGTTTCCACCATGATCGGCGCAGTATCCCGGCAGGCTCAGCCCCGCCCGGTCGCGCCCGGAGAATATACAATGTCAACGCGCATGCTCATCGATGCGCGCCACCCGGAAGAAACGCGGGTGGCGGTGCTCAAGGGAAACCGGATTGAGGAATTCGATTTCGAATCTGCCGAACACAAGCAGATCAAGGGCAATATATACCTCGCCAAGGTAACCAGGGTCGAACCGTCGCTGCAGGCGGCGTTCGTCGATTTCGGAGGGAACCGTCACGGCTTCCTCGCCTTCAGCGAAATCCACCCCGACTACTACCAGATCCCCAAGGAAGACCGCGAAGCCCTGCTCGCCGAGGAGGCCGAGGCCGCCGAAGAAGAAGCGCGCCTGCGCGAGGAAGAAGAAGACCGCGGCGAAATGCCCGGCGACGAGTACGATGCCGATGACGAGACCGGCGAATCGCTGGTCGAGGAATTCGCCGAGGACGGCGTCGAGGAAATCGACACCTCCGAAAAGGATGACGTGGCCACCATCGAGGAAGGCCATGTCGAGAACGGCGACGACGACAGCGACGCCGACGCCGACGAAAACAGCGAAGACGAACAGGGCAACGAACGCGGTCGCCGCGGGCGTGGTCGCCGCCAGGGCAAGGGCCGCTCGCGCGCCAAGGAAGTCGACGAAGTTCGCGCCCGTCGCCAGGCTCTGCGCCGGCGCTACAAGATCCAGGACGTCATCCAGCGCCGCCAGGTGCTGCTGGTCCAGGTCGTCAAGGAAGAGCGCGGCAACAAGGGCGCCGCGCTGACCACCTACCTCAGCCTTGCCGGTCGCTACACCGTGCTCATGCCCAACAGCAGCCACGGTGGCGGTATCAGCCGCAAGATTTCCAGCGCTGCCGACCGCAAGCGGCTGAAGTCGATCGTAGGTGACCTGTCGCTGCCACGCAGCATGGGCCTGATCGTGCGCACCGCCGGGCTCCAGCGGACCAAGGTCGAAATCAAGCGTGACTTCGATTACCTCGCCCGCCTGTGGGACGAAATCCGCGAGAAAACCCTCGCCTCATCCGCTCCGGCGCTGATCCATTCCGACAGCGACCTGATCAAGCGCGCGATCCGCGACATCTACAACCGCGATATCGAGGAAGTGGTGGTCGAGGGCGAAGAAGGTTTCCGCTCCGCCCGCGAATTCATGAAGCTGCTGATGCCCAGCCATGCCCGGCGGGTGAAGGCCTATTCCGATCCCGTCCCGCTGTTCCAGCGCTACGGCGCGGAAGACCAGCTGCGCGCGATGTACGAGCCGGTCGTCCAGCTCAAGAGCGGCGGCTATCTCGTGATCAACCCGACCGAGGCGCTGGTCTCGATCGACATCAACTCGGGCCGCTCGACCAAGGAACACGGGATCGAAGCGACCGCGCTCAACACCAACCTCGAAGCAGCCCGCGAAATCGCCCGCCAGTTGCGCCTGCGCGACATGGCCGGGCTGGTCGTGATCGACTTCATCGACATGGAATATTCGTCGAATATCCGCAAAGTCGAGAAGGCGATGAAAGACGCGCTCAAGAACGACCGGGCGCGGATCCAGGTCGGGCGCATTTCCGGCTTCGGCCTGATGGAAATGAGCCGCCAGCGCCTGCGCACCGGCGTGCTTGAAGCGACCACGCGCGAATGCCCGCACTGCGATGGCACCGGCCTCGTCCGCACCGCTTCCAGCGCGGCGCTCTCGGCCCTGCGCCTGATCGAGGAAGAGGCCGCACGCGGTCGCGGGTCGATCATCCGGCTTGCGGCGAGCACGGAAGCGGCGGTCTACCTGCTCAACGCCAAGCGCGGCGATCTGATCGAGATCGAGGATCGTTACGGCGTGTCCGTCGAAGTCGTGCCCGAAGGCGAGGAAGAAGGCGCCAAGATGCACGTCTCCAGTGCCGGCCCCCGCCCCACGCAGGCGCCCAAGTTCGATCCGATCGTGATCGAGGACGACGATGAGGACCTGCCTGAGGAAGATCTCGACGAAGGCGAAGACGAAGCATCTGACGACGAGCGTCGCAGCGACGAGCGCGGACGCAAGAAGCGGCGCCGGCGGCGCGGCGGCAAGGGTCGCAAGTTCGACGACGAGTCGAGTGACCGCGACGAGAGCGAAGCCACCGAAGAATCGGACGAAGGCGGCGATGGCGAAAGCGACGCACCGCGCAACGGAGACGACGACGAAGATCGCCCGCGCAAGAAGCGCCGCCGTCGCGGTGGCCGCGGTCGGCGCGGCCGCGATCGCTCAGAAGATGGCACTGGCGAGGGCGCCAACGGCGACGAAGGCTCCGACGCCGCATCCGAGGAAGGCGAAGCCGCACAGGACACGCCTGCTGCCGATGAACCGGTCACTGAGGCCGGGCCAGAAGCAGAAGCACCTGCCAAGCCGAAGCGCCGCTCTCGCAGCAAGAAGACTGAAGCACCGGCCGAAGCTGTGATCGAACCGGTCGAAGCGCCCGCAGCTGAGGAAGCACCCGCTCCGAAGAAGCGCACCCGCCGCAAGAAGGCTGATGACGCGGCACCTGAAGCTGCGGCTCCGGAAGCTCCGGCACCCGCTGCCGACGACGCTGCGGCTCCGGAAGCTGAAGCCGAAGCGGCAGCAAAGCCCAAGCGTACGCGCCGCAAGAAAGCCGAGCCCGTCGTTGAGGCGCCCGAAGCGGAAGTCGCCGCGACAGAATCGGCACCCGATACGCCGGCAGAGCAGGCTCCGGCTGGCGACGCAGAGCATACTGACGGCCCGCCACGGCGCGGCTGGTGGCAACGCACATTCGGCTGATACCGCCTGACAAACGAAAGCCCGCCAGCGCAATCTGGCGGGCTTTCCTTTTGGTTCAGAGGTTCAGGGTCAGGCGCTGTCCTTGATCGCTACGCCCCATTCGTTCCACCCGATGGCGCGCGGCGTCTTGGGCAGGTAACGCGCGCCCATCGGTTCGATGGCGAAACCCCCTGCCCGCACCGCTTCGGTGATGGGCCGGGTCAGGTGGCAACCACCGGCGACCGGCTTCCACCATGGCTCGATCCGTTCCTGCCAGCGCAGCACCTCCGGATCAGGGGCGCGGCCATGTTCGAGGAACAGCAGCTTGCCGCCCGGCTTCAGGATCCGCCGCATTTCGCGCACGACCTTTGCCTGATCCTGCACCGAACACAGCGTATAGGTACAAACAACCGTGTCGAAACTGTTGTCTTCAAACGGGATGTCCTCGCCGATGCCGTGGCGAATATCCGCCTGCCAACCCTTCGCCTCGGCCTCGCCCCGGGCGTAATCGAGCAGCTTGCCGCTCGGGTCGATCCCGGCGTAGCGGGTAATTGCTCCGGCATTGTAGAACTGCTGGTTGATCCCGCCGCCGCAGCCCAGCTCGAACACTTCACCACTGGCGAGCGGCACGACCTGGCTGCGCAATTTCATGATGGCGGGCATGCCGCAGGCAAACCTGATCACGCGCGGCACGCCGTGCTGGTCCCACCAGTCTCCAAACCCCATCGCTTCCCCCTTCCCTTTCGCGATTTGTCCGCCATGCTAGCGCGCGACAGGAGGACTGGCCATGACGAAGGTACATCGCACGCCGGAAGATCGCCTTGCCGCAATCCCGGACTATCCGTTCGCGCCGCATTATCACCAGCTGGCCAGCGGAATGCGGCTGCACTACGTCGATGAAGGCCCGCGCGACAGCACGCCGGTGCTGATGATGCACGGCGAGCCGAGCTGGAGCTTCCTCTACCGCAAGATGATCGGGCCGGTGGTCGATGCCGGGTACCGGGTCCTAGCCGACCAGCAAGGCGGCCTATACTTATGCCGGCCACGTCGAATGGATGCTCGACTGGTTCGATGCTCTCGGGCTCGACCGGGTGGTGCTCGCCTGCCAGGACTGGGGCTCGCTCGTGGGGCTGCGGATGGTGGCGGCGCGACCTGACCGGTTCGCGGGCGTCATCCTGTCCAATGGCGGCCTGCCCGAGGGTCAGGACCCGCCGCCTGCCTTCGCTGCCTGGCGCAATTTCTCGAAATACAGCCCGGTCTTCCCGATCGGGCGGATCCTGCAACGGGCAACGACCACCAAGCTGCCGGACGCGGTCGTTGCAGCATACGATGCGCCCTTCGATACCCGTGCGAGCAAGGCCGGGGCGCGGATCTTCCCGAGCCTGGTGCCTCTCGGTCCGAACGTGGCAGTGCCGGACCAGAAGGCCGCATGGAAAGTACTGGAGCAGTTCGACAAACCGTTTACCTGCTGCTTTTCCGACCGCGATCCGATCACCCGGGGTGGTGATGCGGCGTTTCGCGAACGGGTGCCGGGCGCGCGTGACCATGGTCTCCACCGCACGCTCAGCGGCGGGCACTTCATCCAGGAAGACGATCCTGAGGGGTTCGTCGCTGCAATTCTCGACACAGCGAAACTCGCGGGCGTTTAAGCTGAAATAGCTTCCCGCACGAATCCAATACGCCTAATGGCGCGAATTCAAGCCAACCACGGAACCGACCATGAGCAAAGCGATCGAACCCCTGCGCATTCCTGACGAGGCCAAGGAGCGGGTCCGCCTGCTGTTCATGGCCAAGCACGTGCTGTGGGGCGGCGGGATGCATCCGGAAGACGGCAACCACGCGATCTACCACCACGAAGTGCGCACCTCGCTGGAAAACCTCGGCCTCAATCTCCAGCTGTCGAACACG
>JAHDXX010000284.1:1338-2919 GCA_023384025.1 Sphingomonadaceae bacterium | reverse complement strand
AACCCTCCTTAAATCACAACCTCAAATCTGTGCCATTGGTGCTGACGGGGGACAGTCTTTCAATGCAATCGATTGTCGATCTGCGAAAATATACATCTCGAGGCGTTATGGAGTATTCACACAAGGCGATGGCTAATGGAGATGCCCAGACTGCTGTGCTCGACACGCACACGCCGTCCCGCTGGACAGCGCAGCATCTGGCCTTGCTCGATAGCCAGGTCATTCCGGAAATCCCCTTGGTCGGCCCCGCCGAGGCGGTGCCTGCGATCGCGGGATTGCAACTGTGGGACCTGTGGCCGGTCGAGACGGTCGACGGCGGCGTGGTGCGGATCGACGGGCAAGAGCTCTGGGTGATCATGGCCGCGGCGCGCGAGCTGCACCCTGACCACCGCCACCATGTCGCCCGGTTGCGCCTCGCCCTGTTCCACGAGGGCCGCTGGCAGGACTGCGGCGACCTGCTGCCTGAAGGCCTGAACCCGGGTGCCCGGGAGTGGGCCGGGTCAACCGTGTTCGACCCGGCAACGGGCCGGTTGACCCTGTTCTATACGGTGGCCGGGCGGCGCGGAGACGCGCAGCCAAGCTACGAGCAACGCTTGTTCCAGGTCGAAGGGCGCCTGATCATGGAGGCGGGCACTGTGCGCGCGGCCGAATGGGGCGAACCGTTCGAGAACGTGGTCAGCGACGACTGCACCTATGCCCTCGCGCAAGATGATGCGGACGGGCGGCCCGGCTTCATCAAGGCCTTTCGCGATCCCGCCCATTTCAGGGACCCCGCCGATGGCGCCAGCTACCTGCTCTTCACCGCGTCACAGAAGCACTCCGCGAGCGAGTTCAACGGCCTCGTCGGGATTGCCCGTGCAACAGGTGCGGACTTGTCCGAATGGCAGCTGCTATCCCCGCTGGTCTCGGCCGACGGCCTCAACAACGAGCTGGACCGGCCGGTCATGCGCCACCACGGCGGGCACTATTATGTGTTCTGGTCGACCCAGCGCCGGACTTTCGCACCCGATGGCCCCAGCGGGCCGAACGGCCTCTATGGCATGGTCGCGGAATCGATCTTCGGCCCCTATCGCCCGCTCAACGGATCGGGGCTAGTCGCCGCCAATCCGCAAGATGAACCCTTCCAGACTTACAGCTGGTGGGTGACCCAGGATCTCGAAGTGGCCGGTTTTGTCGACCACTGGGGCCTGATGGGTCGTAGCCTGGACGATTATCCCGACCTCGTTGTCTCGCAGTTCGGCGGGACCCCTGCCCCCCGCTTCCGCCTTGCACTTGACGGGGACAGGGCACAGATCGTCAGCCGATGAACACGAAACGCTATGGACTGGTAGAGGCCGGCGGGACCAAGTTCGTGCTGGGCGTCGCGACCGGAATGGACGACATCGCGGCCACGACCCGGATCGAGACCACTACTCCCGCTGAGACCCTGGCAGCGATGACCGCCTGGTTTGGCGAGCAGGGGCCACTGGATGCCTTCGGTATCGGCAGCTTCGGCCCGCTGGAGCTGGACCGGTCATCACCCGACTGGGGCAAAGTGACCAATACGCCAAAGCCGCACTGGAGCGGCGCTGACATCGCCGG
>JAHDXX010000284.1:0-1328 GCA_023384025.1 Sphingomonadaceae bacterium | reverse complement strand
GTTCGCTCCAGCGCGGTTTCGGCTTGCCGGTGGCGATCGATACCGATGTCAATGCGGCTGCGCTTGCCGAATACCGCTGGGGCGCGGGACAGGGGCACAAGGTTGTGCTTTATTTCACGGTCGGCACCGGGATTGGTGGCGGTGCGATTGTCGACGGGCGTGTCCTGCATGGCCTTAGTCATCCGGAAATGGGCCACCTTGGTGTGCCCCGCCATCCCGAAGATCTCGACTTTCCCGGCCACTGCCAGTTCCACGGCGCCTGCCTGGAAGGGCTTGCGAGCGGCCCGGCCATCATCCGGCGCTGGGGGGCCTCGCTATCGCACCTTCCCGCAGACCATCCGGCTCACGACGTGATCCCGCATTACCTGGCGCACACGATTGTCACCATGCAGGCGATATTCGAACCGGGCCGGATCATCCTTGGCGGCGGGGTGATGTCCACTCCGGGGCTGATCGATCGCGTAAGGGCAAAAGCGGCAGAACTCGGCGCGGGATACTTCCGGAGCAAGGCAGAAGACCTCGTGACCCTGCCCGCCCTGGGCGACAAGGCCGGATTGCTTGGAGCCCTCGCGCTGGCGCAAGCAACTTAAGGTCAGCCCGTCAGGTCGAGTTGCCAACCACAAGTTCGGGCTGCAGGACGACCGAGGCGGTCTCTTCGCCCGCAATCCGCCGCAGCAGCATGTCGACCAGCGTATGCGCCCCGGTGGTCAGGTCCTGCTTTACTGTCGAGAGGCGCGGAACCGTGTGTTCCGAAATCGCAAGGCCATCGTATCCGATCACCTTGACCTGGTCCGGCACGGTGACACCAAGCTCAGCCAGAACCCGCAGGGTTGTCATCGCCACGATGTCGGCCACCGCGAAGATGCCTTGCGGGCGATTTTGCGGTGCGCTGAGGAATTCCACCAGATTGCCGTATTGCGCCTGCTCCGTAAGGTTGGCGGGCACAATCTGGATCGGTTCGGAAATCCCGGCGGCAGCGAGGGCATCCCTCGCCCCGTCAAGCCGCAGCCCGAACTCCTTCACCCCGGGATCGCCGAAAAACGCAATCCGCTCGCAACCACGCTCGATCAGGTGAGTGGTCGCCAGATTGCCCCCCTGCCGGTTGTCCGAGCCAACCGAGCAGTGCACCTGCCCCGGACTATAGCCACCCCAGACGACAAGCGGCCGGTATCGGGCGGCCACACGATCCAGATTGGCGGACTGGTCGGACTGGCCGATGACGATCACGCCATCGACCCGACCGGAATCGACGAAACGGTCAAGCCAGTCCTCGTCCGCCGGAATGACCCGCGACAGGACCAGGTCATACCCACGCTCGGTCAGCTCGT
>JAHDXX010000012.1 GCA_023384025.1 Sphingomonadaceae bacterium | reverse complement strand
AGTTATAGTGCAGCATGAAGTTCGAGTAGGAGAGACCCTCCAGCCCGTCGATCATCTGCTCGGCGTCCTTGGTGCCCAGCGTGGTGGTGCAGATCGACTGCGTTTCACCGCGGGTGAACAGCGCCGAACCATGGGTCCGGGGCAGGAAACCGACGATGGCTTCGATCGGGCGGACCTGGTCGACCTTGCGCCCGTCGATGCGGGTGCCGTCCTTCAGGATCGCGCCGCGCACGATGTCGGCTTCGACCTTCTTGACCGACTTGATCGCAACCATCTGGGTCTGCGCGTCTTCACCGGCGAAGGCTTCCTTGGCCTTGTCGCGGGGGGCGTGGAGGGCGTTCGACCGGGCCGACTTGTCGGTCAGCTTGTAGGCAGCGGCGATGTCGGCACCGATCAGGTCCTTGAGCTTGGCCTTGATCGCGGAATTGTCGCTGATGGCGATATCCCACGGATCCTTGGCGGCCTTTTCAGCCAGGTCGATGATCAGGTTGGCAACCTTCTTGCACTCGTCGTGCGCGAACAGCACGGCACCGAGCATGACCTCTTCCGAGAGCTCGCGCGCCTGCGATTCGACCATCATCACGGCATTGCCGGTGGCGGCCACGACCAGGTCGAGGTCGCCGGCGGCAGCCACGTCCTGACGCGGGTTGAGGGTGTATTCACCGTCGACATGGCCGACGCGGACCGCACCGATCGGGCCCATGAAGGGCACACCGGAAATGGTCAGCGCAGCCGAGGCCGCGATCATCGCGAGAATGTCGGGCTCGCACTCGCCGTCGAACGACAGCACCTGCGCGATCACGTTGATCTCGTTGTAGAACCCTTCGGGGAACAGCGGGCGCACCGGGCGGTCGATCAGGCGGGAAACCAGCGTTTCCTTTTCCGTCGCGCCGCGTTCGCGCTTGAAGAAGCCGCCCGGGATCCGGCCCGAGGCAAAGAACTTTTCCTGGTAGTGAACAGTCAGCGGGAAGAAATCCTGTCCTTCCTTGACGGTCTTGGCGGCAGTCACGGCGCACAGCACCACGGTCTCGCCATAGGTGGCCAGCACTGCGCCATCAGCCTGGCGGGCAATGCGGCCGGTTTCGAGGGTGAGGGTTTTCCCGCCCCACTCCATCGATACGGTTTTCGTGTCGAACATCATTTTTCCTTCATGAACCCGCGGGGCCATATTGCCGCGCGGGGCCTCTCTTTTCCGGGTAATCCGTCCCGGTCCGGTGCGGGGCCTCTGTTGTGCCCCAAGGCGGGCGGGCCGAATGCCCGCATGCCCCAAATGCGAGAAAGGCGGCCCTCTGAGCCGCCCTTCTGCAAAACTCTTATTTGCGCAGACCCAGCTTCTGGATCAAGGCGTTGTACCGCTCGACATCCTTCTTCTTGAGGTATGCCAGCAGGCTGCGGCGCTTGTTGACCATCATCAGCAGGCCACGGCGCGAATGGTTGTCCTTGTGGTGCGCCTTGAAGTGCTCGGTCAGGTTGCGGATGCGCTCGGTGAGGATCGCGACCTGCACTTCCGGCGAACCGGTGTCACCACTGGCGACGGCGTTGTCCTGGATGATTTCCTGCTTCTTTTCGGCGGTAACCGACATTCTCTTTACTCCGCGACATCGGGAAGGTTGAAACCCCGGACGACGCGAGCCGTCCCGCCTTCGCATTCCATCAACGCCACCGGCACATCGTGCAGCCTGGCAAGGTGGAGCCCGTCGGCATGGGGCAATCCGGAAAGGACCCGGCCCTGGCGGACCGCCTGCGCGCTTTCCGGGGTGAGGTGCAGGGCCGGGATGTCGTCCAGCCCCGCCTCCAGCGGCAGGAGGAGGTCTTGAAGGCTCGCGCCCTTAGCGACTTCCTCCAGCTTGTCCAGCGAAATCGCCTGTTTCTCGGTGAACGGACCAGCCTTGGTGCGCCTGAGATAGGTGACATGGCCGACCGTGCCCAGCGCCAGCGCGATGTCGCGTGCAAGGGAGCGAATTTTGGGGCCCTTGGCGACTGGGGGGGTGTGGTGTTTGTGCTCACGCCCCCCCCCTTCTGGGGGGGGGGTGGGGTGGGGGATGCCGGGAAACGCGCGATCTCCCCCACCCCCTGCCCCTCCCCTGAAGGGGAGGGGTGAAAAGGAATACACCTCCACACCCCGCGTCTTCATCTCCACGTCCTGCCCCGCCCGCGCCAGATCGTAGGCGCGCTGGCCGTCGATCAGGATTGCGGAATAGGCTGGCGGCACCTGTTTGATCGCGCCGGTAAAAGCGGGCAAAGCGGCTTCTACCTCCGCCATGTTCGGGCGATGATCGGAGCGCACGACAACCTCGCCCTCGGTATCGAGCGTATCGGTCTGCTCGCCGAAGCGGATCGTGAACGCATAGATCTTGTCGCTGTCGAGCATCCGCCCGGCAAGCTTGGTCGCCTCGCCCAGCGCGATCGGCAGCACGCCTTCCGCGAGCGGATCGAGCGTGCCGCCGTGGCCAACCTTGGTCTTGGCATAGCCGCCCTGCCGCAGCACGCGCTTGACCAGCCCGACCGCCTGCGTGCTGCCCAGCCCACGCGGCTTGTCGAGGATCAGCCATCCCGAAAGCGGATAGGTCGGCGCGGGCTTCGTGTCGGACGTCATCACCCCACCTCCGTTCGTGTCGAGCGAAGTCGAGACACCGAGCAAAAAGCCTCTCGACTGCGCTCGAGGCGAACGGGGCTAGGCACTGAGCGCCTCGGAAAAATGCTTGCGGCACAGCGCGACATAGCGGTCATTGCCGCCGATCTCGGTCTGTGCGCCCTGCTTCACGGCCCGACCTTGCTCGTCGACCCGCAGGTTCATCGTCGCCTTGCGGCCGCAGTGGCAAACGCCTTTCAGCTCCACCAGCGAGTCCGCGATCCCGAGCAGTGCGGCGGAGCCTTCGAACAGCTCGCCCTGGAAATCGGTCCTCAGGCCATAGCACACCACCGGGATGCCGGCCTCGTCTGCCAGCCGGGCGCATTGCCACACCTGCGCCTTGGTCAGGAACTGCGCTTCGTCGACCAGCACGCAGGCAATCGGTGCCTCGGCGTGATCCTGCAAGACCCGCGCGGCGATATCGGTGTCGGCCTCGTAGCGGTGCGCATCGCTCGACAGGCCGATCCGGCTGCTGATCGCACCGAACCCGGGCCGGTCGTCCAGCGCAGCGGTCCAGAGCGAGACGCGCATGTCGCGCTCGCCGTAATTGAACGCCGCCTGGAGCAGCGTCGAACTCTTCCCCGCATTCATGCTGGCATAGTAGAAATAAAGCTTGGCCATGGACGCTCCGCTACCCGCATGCCGGCCCGCTGGCCAGTGCGGATAGGCCATGTGGCGGACATGTGTTAACGCGAGCGACAGGTCGGCGGAGCAATGCTACTGCGTCGCAACAAGCGAAAACCGTGGAAGGGACAGACAGGGTGGCAGAGGCAGCACCAGCAAGCACGCAGACCGGCATTCTCGGATGGATCGAGCGGACCGGCAACAAGCTGCCCGACCCGGTGTTCCTGTTCTTCTACCTGATCCTGGGCCTGGTCGTGATCTCGATCGTCGCCGCGATGGCGGGCTGGTCTGCCGTCCACCCGACCGAGATCGATCCCGAAACCGGCGCGGCCAAGGTGATCGCAGCAACCAGTCTGCTCAGCCCGGAAAACATCCAGAAGCTGTGGGTCGAGATGCCCAAGACCTTCACCCACTTCCACCCGCTCGGATACGTGCTGGTGGTCATGCTCGGTGCAGGCGTGGCGGAGCGGGCAGGGCTGTTCGGCACCGCCATGCGGGCCGGGGTGCGCGGAGCGCCCAAGGCATTGCTGACCCCGATCATCGTCGCGGTCGGCATGATGGGCAACCTCGCAGCCGACGCTGCTTACGTGGTGCTGATTCCGCTTGCGGGGATCATCTTCCACGCCGCCGGCCGCCATCCGATTGCCGGGATCGCCGCCGCCTTTGCCGGGGTCTCGGGCGGGTTTTCCGCCAACTTGCTGCCCGGCCAGCTCGACGCATTGCTGTTCGGGATTACCGAAGCCTCGGTGGAGACGGTATTCGGCGATTTCACCGCCAACATTGCCGGCAACTGGTACTTCATCGCTGCCATGTTCGTCGTGTTCCTGCCGACCATCTGGTACGTTACCGACAAGATGATCGAGCCGCGCCTCGGGGTGTGGAACGCCTCCCTCGCCGGTCGGCCGGCTGATGACGAGCCGAGCGACCGCCCGCTGACCGACGGCGAGCGCAAGGGCCTGCGCATGGCAGGCCTCGCCACGCTGGCCGTGGTCGTGCTGTGGATGGTGTTCACGTTCGGCCCCGGGACTCCTCTGATCGACGAAGGCGCCGAGATCGCGGAAGCGCGGCTGACCCCGCTCTACCAGAGCCTGGTTGGCGGGTTCTTCCTGCTGTTCCTGCTGGCAGGCTGGGCCTACGGCAAGGCTGCGGGCACGATCGGCAACCACCGCGACCTGGTCAAGATGATGTCCGGCGCGATGGAGGATCTCGCGTACTATCTCGTGCTGGCCTTCGCGGCGGCGCACTTCGTGGCGATGTTTGCCTGGTCCAACCTCGGCCTGATCATGGCGGTCGATGGCGCCGCCGCGCTCAAGGCCTCGGGCCTGCCCGCCTGGGCGCTGCTCGCCGGGATCATCCTGCTCACCGGCGTGCTCAACCTGTTCGTCGGTTCGGCCAGCGCCAAGTGGGCCTTGCTCGCCCCGGTCATGGTGCCGATGCTGATGCTGCTGGGCGTGACCCCGGAAATGTCCACCGCCGCCTACCGCGTGGGCGACGGGGCGACCAATATCGTCACCCCGCTGATGGTCTATTTCCCGCTGATCCTGATCTTCTGCCAGCGCTGGAACAAGGAGTTCGGCCTCGGCAGCCTCGCCGCGACCATGCTGCCCTACTCGGTCGGCCTGCTGGTGGTGGGGATCGCGCTGACCATCGGCTGGGTCGTGCTCGACCTGCCGCTGGGGCCGGGGGCGAGCGTGTTCATGGATATTCCCACGACCGCACCTGCACCGGCCACTGCGTCATGAGGGAACCGGGCAGGCGTCAAGGCGTAAAGGCGGTATGAACCCCGCCCCGCGCCCTCGCCTGCCACTGCTCGCAGCTGTCGCGGCGGCGTGGCTCGCGCTGGCGGGCGCTGCGCCGCACACCGCCGCCTACGTGGTCGACAGCAAGGCAAGCAGCGTTTCCGCCAAGGTCGGGTTTCTCGGTCTGGGCAGCAAGACGGCAGGCTTCCCGCAGATGTCCGGCAAGGTGCTCCTCGAACCCGACCGGCCTAACCGGATCGCGCTCGACGTCACGCTCGATGCCCGCGCGCTGACCGCGCCCGACAAGGTCACGCTGGAGCGGCTGCGGGGCGAGAAGTTCTTCTGCGTCGAACGCTACCCCACCGTCCGTTTCGTGGGCGAGAAGATGGCGCTCACCAGCGACCGCAAGGGCACCATTTCCGGCGAGCTGACCGCGCGCGGGGTAACCCGGCCGGTGACGCTGGCAGTCAGTTTCGACAAGCCGCCGCTCGCCGCCGCCCCGGGCGAAGCGATCACGCTGACAGGCACCACCACGATTGACCGGCGCAAGTTCGGGATGACCGCCTATTCGCTGGTGGTCGGCAAACAGGTCACCATCACGCTCAAGGCGCGAATGGTGCCGGATTAATCATCGAGATCGCGGGCGACCTTGGGGTCGTTCAGCAGGCGCTCGATCCGGTCGGCCTCGTCGAAGCTCTCGTCGGGCTTGAACTGGAGCCTGGGCGCGAACTTGAGGCCGAGCCGCTTGGCTACCTCGCGCTGGAAGAACGCGGTGTTCTGGCGCAGCGCCTTGACTACCACGCCCTCTTCCGCCCCCAGCAACGGCTTGACGTAGACCGTTGCGTTCCTGAGGTCAGGCGTCATCCGCACTTCGGTGACGGCAATGCTGGTCGCACTGACAGTCTCGTCATGCACTTCCTGCCGGGCGAGCAGTTCGCTCAGGATATGCCGCACCCGCTCCGCGACCTTGAGGACGCGGACCGAATGCTGTTCGGGGGTGAATTGCTGGCGGGCCATCGGCTCAGTCCATTTTCTCGAGTATGCGCTTGAGCGAAGTCATGTTGCGCGCCGTGCCCTTGCAGCCCAGCCGCCGTTCCAGAAGCTTGTTCGACAGGTCCGACACGCCCACGCCGTGGACATAGTCGAGATAGAGCACGCGGTCACCCAGCGCGAGCCGTTCGCTGCCCTTTGCGCGGTGTTCCGCAATCAGCGCATCGACGGCGGCCTTGTCCGGCTGCTGGCTCAGGAAGATCGAATGGACCATCTTGTCCGACCCGTGCTCCGGCCCGGTGCCGTGAAACGGGTTGTCATCGATCGCAGAGCGGATCTGGCCAGTCGTGCGGACCATGGCGCAGGACTTGAAACCGAAAGTCCGCTGAACAACGCTTTCGAGCTGGATTTCGAGCATCGCCGGGTCGCGCTCGTCGGTCAGGACCACGTTGCCGCTCGCCGCGATAGTCGTCACATCCCGGAAACCGGCGTGGCTCAGCGCGGCGACCAGATCGACCATCTTGATCCGGTTGCCGCCGACATTGATGCTGCCGAGGAATGCGACCAGTCGCGTCATCGCGCGAGCGATTCACCCGGTTGCGGCTTCGGCGTCGGGATCGCGGTGCTGGTGGAGCGGGCGAGCACGGTGCCGTCTTCTGCCAGCAGCTCGCCTTCGAGGAAGATCACCCGCCGCCCGGCGCGGACCACCCTGCCCTTGCCGATGATCGTCGCGCCGACGGGGATGAGTTGCAGCAGCGTCATGTTGATGTCGAGGTTGAGCGGTGCCTGCTCGCCTCCGGTCATCGCGACATAGGCATAACCCATCACGTCATCGAGATAGCCCGCGACAAGGCCACCCTGCACGCCGCCGCGCCAGGTGGTCATCTCGGGCCTGACCTCGAACCGGATGGTCGCGGTGCACGTGTCCTCGTCATACTCGAACCCGCTGCTGCACAGCAGCGCGGAATGCGGCGACGACATGTCGGTTTCGTTCATCGCCGCTTCGCTCACAGTGTCCGCTCACGCTCCTCGACGGTGAACACTTCGAGGTTGTCGCCCGCCTTGATGTCGTTGGTATCGGCCAGAACCACACCGCATTCGAGCCCGGCGCGGACTTCGTCGACATCGTCCTTGAACCGGCGCAGCGACTGGATCGTGGTCGCCGAAACGATGACATCCTCGCGGGTGAGGCGCGCATGGAGACCCTTGCGGATGACCCCTTCGAGCACGAGGAGGCCTGCGGCCTTGTCCTTCTTGCCTGCCGGGAACACCTGCTTGACCTCGGCCCGGCCGACCACGGTTTCGATCCGTTCCGGCCCGAGCTCGCCCGCCATCTCCTTGGCGATTTCCTCGGTCAGGTGGTAGATGACGTCGTAGTACATCATCCGCACGTTGTCGCGCTTGACCAGGTCGCGCGCCTTCGGATTGGGGCGCACGTTGAAGCCGAGGATCGGCGCACCGGACGCGGCGGCCAGCGTCACGTCGCTTTCCGTGATCGCGCCAACGCCTGCATGCAGCACGCGGACCTTGATCTCGTCGTTCGACAGGTTGTGCAGCGCATGGACGATCGCTTCGACCGAACCCTGCACGTCTGCCTTCACCACAACCGGGAATTCGATCACGTTGCTCTTGAGCCCGGCGAACATGGTGTCGAAGTTGGTCGGGGCGAGCGTGGTGCGCTTCTCGGTCGCCTTCTGCTGGCGGAAAGCAGCAACTTCGCGCGCGCGCTGCTCGTTCTCGACCACCGTCAGCACGTCGCCCGCACTGGGGACGCCGCCAAGGCCGAGCACTTCGACCGGCATCGACGGGCCGGCTTCCTTGATCTGCTTGCCCTGATCGTCGACCAGTGCGCGCACACGGCCGCTTTCCGTACCGACAACGAAAGTGTCGCCGCGCTTCAGCGTGCCGCGGGTGATCAGCACCGTCGCGACCGGACCGCGCCCCTTGTCGAGCTGGGCTTCGATCACGGTCGCTTCCGCCTCGCGGTCGGGCCGCGCCTTCAGTTCCATCAGTTCGGCCTGAAGCGCGATCTTTTCCAGCAGTTCGTCGAGGCCCTGACCGGTCTTGGCCGAGATTTCGACGTCCTGCACATCGCCGCTCATCGCCTCGACGATCACATTGTGCTCGAGCAGGCGCTCGCGGATCTTCTGCGGGTTGGCTTCGGGCTTGTCGATCTTGTTGATCGCCACGATCATCGGCACATTGGCTGCCTTGGTGTGATTGATCGCCTCGATCGTCTGCGGCATGATTCCGTCATCCGCCGCCACCACCAGCACCACAATATCGGTGACGTTGGCACCGCGCGCGCGCATCTGGCTGAACGCGGCGTGGCCCGGGGTGTCGAGGAAGGTGACCTTGTCGCCGCCCTTGGTCTTGATCTGGTAGCTGCCGATATGCTGGGTAATCCCGCCGGCCTCGCCCTTGACCACATTGGTGCCGCGCAACGCGTCGAGCAGGCTGGTCTTGCCGTGGTCGACGTGGCCCATGATCGTGACCACCGGCGGCCGCGGACGCAGGGTTTCTTCCGGATCGGTATCCTCGGCGGTGACGATATCGACATCGCTTTCGGAAACGCGGGTGATGTTGTGGCCGAATTCCTCGACCAGCAGTTCGGCCGTGTCCTGGTCGATCGTCTGGTTGACGGTGACCATCATGCCCATCTTGAACAGCGCCTTGACCAGGTCTGCGCCCTTTTCCGCCATGCGGTTGGCGAGTTCCTGCACGGTGATCGCTTCGGGCACGACCACGTCACGGACCTGCTTTTCACGCGGGGCGGACGAACCGCCGCCATGCATCCGCCGTTCCTTCTCGCGCGCCCGCTTGAGCTTGGCGAGCGACATCGCCCGGCGGCCTTCGTCTTCGTTGAGGGCGCGGGTAACGGTCAGCTTGCGGCGCTTGTCGGCATCGTTGCCGCGTTCGGGGCGCTTTTCTTCCTTCTTCTTCTTCGCGCCGCCCTGCTCGACCTTCTCCGGCTTCTTCGGCTCGGGGCGGGCAACCGGGGTAAAGCGGCGCGGCGCAGGCGCGGCGGAACCGGCGTCGGCGTCAGGCTCGGCTTCTGCAGCAGCGCCTTCATCGGCGGCGGCAGACTCCGGTTCGGGCGCTGGGGCTTCGGACGCGCGCTTAGCAGCCTCTTCTTCCGCCCGGCGATTTTCCTCGGCCCGGCGACGCTCTTCCTCGGCGGCCTGTCGCGCTTCCTCTTCCTCGCGCTTGCGGGCTTCCTCGGCCTGGCGCAGGCGATCTTCCTCGGCCTCGCGCTGCAGGCGGGCGACGCGTTCCTGCGGGGTCTCGCCCGGAGGTGCCTTGCGCACCGGCGGCGGGGGCGGAGCGGCGACCGGGGCCGCAGGCGGCGGCGGCGGCGGTGGCGGCGGGGCAGCCTCGACTGCGCCCGGCTTGCCGACGAGCTTGCGACGCTTGACCTCGACCACGACCTTGTTGGTGCGGCCATGGCTGAAGGTCTGCTTGACCTCGCCCGGCTGGCTGCCCTTGAGGGTCAGCGGCTTGCGGGGGCGCGGGGTTTCACTATCGCTCATAAAACTCGTCAATCCTTCACATTCACGTCGCGCGCCACAGGCGCAGGCATGTCGTACGCCGCCGGTTCGGTCCGTTCGGCATCATCGCGCATCTCGTCGGGCCTGCCGGAACCGGCAGGATCATGCTCACCCAGGAAATGCAGCAGGCGCCCAAGCACCTGGTTGACCCGTTCCGCCGCCCGATCGTCGGCCAGCGCGAGGTGGACGACATTGTCGCGGCCCAATGCCACAGACAGCGCCGCCCGGTCCAGAGGCAAGGTCACACCCTTTTCCCCCGAACCTTCCGCATCGTTGCCGACGCGCCACGCCTGATCGAGCTTGCGACTGCCATCGGAGCTGGCATCGCGGGCATGGAGCAACAGGCTGACCGCTCCGCCGCGGGCGTGTTCGGCAATCCGGTCAGACCCGAGCAGGACCTTGCCGGCGCGCATTTCCAGCCCCAGCCGGTCAAGCAGCGCGCGGGTCAGTGCGGACTCGATCAGCCCGGGCAGGTCGTCAGGCACAGTCAGGCTCGCGCCCTTGAATGCCCGCGCCAGCGCAGCCCGCAGCCTGCCTTTCGCCATTGCGGCTTCCAGTTCCGCGCGGCTCACGCCGAGCCATGCCCCCCGCCCCGGCGCGCGCGCCAGCGGATCGGGCAGCACCAGTCCGTCAGGCGAGATCGCCAGCCGCAGCAGTTCGTTCCGGGAACCGTGGTCCCCGGTCAGGATGCAGCGCCGCTCAGGCTGCTGCCCCGAGGTGCCGGAACCTACGCGCTCATTGTGAGGAATCCGCATCGGCGGCCTCCTCGGTTGCTGGTTCATCTTCAAACCAGTGCGCGCGGGCAGCCATGATGATCTCGTTGCCCTGCTCTTCGGAAAGGCCGTATTCGCCGAGCACGCCGCCCTTGTCCTGCTCGCGCGGGGCCGGGCGCCGCATCGGCGGGCCATCGGGTGAATTGCGGCGGCGCGGTGCGCTGTCGCGCTTCTTGGCGATCAGCTCGTCAGTGGCGAGATCGGCCAGATCATCCAGCGTCTTGATCCCGGCCTTGCCCAGCGTGACCAGCATGGCTTCGGTCAGGTGCGGCATATCGGCCAGGGCATCCTCGACCCCCAGCGCCCGGCGTTCCTCGCGGGCGGCGGTTTCGTGGCGCTCGATCGCTTCGGCGGCGCGGCTCTGCAGTTCCTCGGCCAGTTCCTCGTCGAACCCTTCGATCGCGGCGAGTTCGTCCAGCTCGATGTAAGCCACTTCCTCCAGCTCGGCGAAGCCTTCGGCGACCAGCAGCTGGCTGAGTGTCTCGTCGACGTCGAGCTCTTCCTCGAACATCTTGGAGCGTTCAGCGAATTCCTTCTGCCGCTTCTCGCTCGCCTCTTCCTCGGTCATGATGTCGATCTGGTGGCCGGTCAGCTGGCTGGCCAGACGCACGTTCTGGCCACGGCGGCCGATGGCGAGGCTGAGCTGGTCGTCAGGCACCACCACTTCGATCCGCCCTTCGTCCTCGTCGAGCACGACGCGGGCGACCGTGGCGGGCTGCAGCGCGTTGACCACGAAGGTCGCGGTGTCCTCGCTCCAGGGGATGATGTCGATCTTCTCGCCCTGCAGTTCCTGCACCACCGCCTGCACGCGGCTGCCCTTCATGCCGACGCAGGCGCCGACCGGGTCAATGCTGGAATCGCGGCTGATCACGCCGATCTTGGCGCGGCTGCCGGGGTCGCGGGCGGCGGCCTTGATCTCGATGATGTTGTCGTAGATTTCAGGTACTTCCTGCGCGAACAGCTTCTTCATGAAGTCCGGGTGGGCGCGGCTGAGGAAGATCTGCGGGCCGCGGTTGTTGCGTTCCACCTTGGTGATCAGCGCGCGCACACGCTCGCCGGTGCGGGCGGCTTCGCGCGGGATCTGCTGGTCGCGGCGGATCACGCCTTCGGCGCGGCCGAGGTTGACGATCACGTGGCCGAACTCGACCGACTTGATCACCCCGGTGATGACTTCGCCCTGACGGTCCTTGAATTCCTCGAACTGGCGCTCGCGCTCGGCATCGCGGACCTTCTGGAAGATCACCTGCTTGGCGCTCTGCGCGTCGATGCGGCCGAGATCGACCGGGGGCAGCGGGTCGACGATGTAGTCACCCAGCTTGGCGCCGGCCTGCAGCTTCTGCGCCTGCTCGACCGAGACCTGCTTGAAGTAGTCCTCGACCTCTTCAACCACTTCGACCACGCGCCACAGGCTGAGGTCGCCGGTCAGCGGGTCGAGCTTGGCGCGAATGTCGTTCTCCGCACCATAGCGGGCGCGCGCCGCCTTCTGGATCGCTTCTTCCATCGCTTCGATGACGATCGCCTTGTCGATCATCTTTTCCGAAGCAACCGAGTTCGCAATCGCGAGCAGCTCGGCCTTGTTGGCGGAAATTGCACTGGCCATCAGTCGTCAGCCTTCTCTTCTTCGTGGTTTTCTGCGGTCGGATCGCTGGAGCCGAAAACCGGCTCCCACTTTTCGGCGCGATCCTCCATGATTTCGTCTGCCCCGCTCGTGTCGAGCGGGCGGGTGGCGGCGATCAGCGCGTCGGTGAGGACGAGCTGCGCCGAATGGATCTGGTCGAGCGGGACCGTAACGAGGCCTGCCTTGCGGTCAGTGATCGCAACCTGCCCTCCCTCGATCCCTTCGAGGTTGCCGCGCAAGGTGCGCTGGCCGTCCCAGCCCTTGGCCATGGCGATCTTCGCCTCGTGCCCGGCCCACTGGGCAAAGTCCTTGGGCCGGGTCAGCGGCCGGTCGATGCCGGGGCTGCTGACTTCGAGGTGATAGGCCCCCTCGATCAGCACTTCGCCCGCTTCCTCAGCCGCGTCGATCACATCGGAGACACGGCGGCTCAGGGCAGCGCACTGGTCGATCACCAGCTGGCCGGTGGCCGGGTCTTCCGCCATGATCTGCAGCGCCATGCCGCCATCGCCGGCTTCCGAAGGCATCATCTTCACGCGCACGAGTTCGAACCCGAGCGCATTTGCCTCCGGTTCAATCAATTGTGCCAGGCGTTCGATGTCGGCCACGTGCGCTCCAATCAGGCGACATTGCGGCAATGGCCTGTGGCGCCGGCCCCGCATGGCGCCAGCCCCTCTTGCCATCGACAATGTCGGGATGAGCGCCAGATAGGCGCGTGCCCCGCCGGATGCAAGCGCTAGTTTAGAACCGGCCCCAGCCGCTCAGGACTTGCAGAAGCGTTCCGCCTGCCGGTCCAGGTCATCAAGCCGGGCAGCGTCGCGGTCCGCAGTGCCCTGATCCATGGCCTGATCCCAGGCTTCCTCGGCCATGCGGGTGAAACGCTCGCACTGCTCGCTGCGGACCTGGGCCTGCGTCTCGGCAACCTGCTGGTTGATGCTCTTGCCGCCCAGCGCCGGGTTCGGCTGGTTCATCATGTTGTCGACATTGCGCGGCGCGGATACCGAATAGGCCACCGATGCCGCAATCCCTACGGTCGCCACCAGACCGACCAGACCCTTGATGATGCTCATTGCGCGCTCCCGCAGTTGTCGCACGCCCGGGTTAGCCGGAAAGGGTTAATTTCGCTTGAAAATCACTCGCTGAGCCCATGCTTCTTGATGCAATGGCGCAGCTGGTCGTAGCTCAGGCCGAGTGCCTTGGCGGTCTGGCGCTGGTTCCAGCGATGCTTGCCCAGCGCATGCTCGAGGATCGCCCGCTCGTGCGCATCGACGGCAGCGCGCAGGTCGTCGACCGTATCGAGTTCGGCCGGTGCAGCCGCAGGAGGGGTGGTCGGAGCCGCACCGTCCCGCCATGCCTCGGGCGCGCGCGGCTTGGGCACGAACGGCTTCCACGGGGAATCGAACGGATCGAACTGGACGTGCCCGATCGGCTCTTCCCAGTCATCCCACCGGTAGACCGCGCGTTCGATCACGTTGCGCAGCTCGCGGACATTGCCCGGCCAGGCATATTCGTCGAGCTGGCGGGCGACATGCGGGGCGAACCCGGGCCAGCCTTCCCAGCCCAGCTCCGCCGCCATGCGCCGCCCGAAATGGTCCGACAGCACCGCCACGTCACCTTCGCGCACCCGCAAGGGCGGAAGGGTGATCACTTCGAAGCTGAGCCGGTCGAGCAGGTCCGCGCGGAATTCGCCGCGCTCCGCCTTGGCAGGAAGGTCTTCGTTGGTGGCGGCAACAATGCGCACGTCGACCCGGACCGGGCGGTTGGACCCGATGCGGGTCACTTCGCCATATTCGACCGCGCGCAGCAGCCGTTCCTGCGCCGCCATGCTGAGCGTGCCCAGTTCGTCGAGAAACAGCGTGCCTTTGTCGGCTTCCTCGAACCGCCCGGCGCGGGTCTTGGTAGCACCGGTGAACGCGCCCGCCTCGTGCCCGAACAGCTCGGCCTCGATCAGTGTTTCCGGCAATGCGGCGCAGTTCATGGTGACGAGCGGTTCGTCCCAGCGGGAGGAGAGGCGATGCAGGCGTTCGGCGATCAGTTCCTTGCCCGTGCCGCGCTCACCAATCACCAGCACCGGGCGGCGCATCGGCGCGGCGCGACTGGCGCGTTCCACCGCATCGAGGAAGGCCCCGGACTGTCCGATGAACTGCTGCGCACGCTCCATGCCCGAGATGTAGTGATTTTTCCCGATTGTTGGCAATACCCGCCAGCATGTCGTTCGTCGAAAAGTCCGGAAATGGCGGATTTCTGCGGCTTTCGCGGTTTGGCACGCGGCTTGCTGTTACGTGAACAACAGCAATTGACGCACCGATCAGGAAGGAATGACAATGTACGACAGCCGCTTTTTCCAGTCCAAGCTGGGGCAGGCCGCGATCGCCAGCGTAGCCGCGATGGCCGCGTTTGTCGCTCTGAGCAGCCAGATCCAGCCGACGTCGGCACTGGCCGCAACGATCCAGTGCGAGACGGTCGAACTGGCATGACCCGCCCGGTCGATCATGACCCCCTAGGGCCGGAGCGCAGCCCCACCCAGTCCCCGGGGCAGCCCCCCGCTGGCGCTCCGGCCCGCCCCCATCGGGCAACGCGGCTCGATGCGGAGGTGGAACGGCTGCGCCGCAGCCCGACCCCGACGCAGGGCCCGGCCGCCGACCGCAATCCTTTTGCCGACCTTTCGTTCAATGGAGTACCCTTGATGGGCATTTTCAGCCGCACCCGCGATATCATCGCCGCCAACTTCACCGACATGCTCGACAAGGCGGATGACCCGTCAAAGATGATCCGCATGATCATCCTCGAGATGGAGGAGACGCTGGTGGAGGTGCGCGCCAGTGCCGCCCGCACGATTGCCGACCAGAAGGAAATGCACCGCCACACGGTCAAACTCGACAAGCTCCAGGCCGACTGGGCGGAGAAGGCCCAGCTGGCGCTGTCGAAGGACCGCGAGGACCTCGCCCGCGCAGCGCTGGTCGAGAAGAAGAAGGCCGCCGACATGAGCGATCAGCTCAAGGCCGAGATCGCCGTGCTCGACGACGCCCTGCGCGCCTACGAACAGGACATCGCCAAGCTGCAGAACCGCCTGCGCGAAGCCCGCAGCCGCCAGACCGCCATCGCGGCCCGGCTGGAAAGCGCGGAAAACCGCGTCAAGCTGCGCAGCCTGATGACCAACGAGCGGGTCGACGAGGCGCTGACCCGGTTCGACCAGCTCGAGCGCCGGGTCGATTACGCGGAAGGGCGTGCCGAAGCGCTCAGCATTGCGGATGGCACCGGCAAGCCGAGCCTGTCCGACGAGATTGCCGCGCTCGCCAGTGCCGACAAGATCGATGACGAACTGGAAGAAATGAAGCGCGCGCTCGGGATGAGCGACGACAAGAAGGACTGAGAGCGATGGATTTCCCGACCGAACTGATCATTGTCCCGGCGATTTTCATCGGCCTGCCGTGGATCGTGCTCCACTACATCACCAAGTGGAAGACCGCCGCGACCATCACCACCGATGACGAGGTCCTGCTCGACGAGCTCTACAACCTCGCCAAGCGCCTCGACGAGCGGATGGATACGGTCGAGCGCCTGGTCGCCGCCGATAACGCCGACTACCGCCCGGCGCGGATCGTTCACGATCAGGAAGCCGATAACGAGAAACTGCGCGAGCTCGACCGCCTGCTCGCCGAGAAGAAGGGAGCACGCTGATGAACAGCCCGCGCACCACGCTCTACAAGGACCCTTACCAGAAGAAGATCATGGGGGTCTGCGCCGGGATTGCCGATTACACCGGCGTCAACGCTATCTGGGTGCGGCTCGGCACGATCGCTTTGATCCCGATCACCGGCGGGTTCGTGTTCTTGCCTTACATCCTGATGGGCTTCCTGCTGAACAAGAAGCCGCCGCATCTGTACGAGGACAAGCAGGAGCAGAAGTTCTGGCAAGGCGTGCGCCAGAGCCCGAAGCGGACTGCGCGCGAAATCCGCGCCCGGATGCGCGACATCGACCGCCGCTTGGCCGACGTGGAAACCTATTACGTCAGCAGCAACCCGCGCCTGAACGCCGAAATCGAGCGGCTGCGCTGAGACAGCCCCAGGGAGGACAAGACAATGGGCGAATTTATTGGTCTGGTTGCGGTGCTGATGATTTTCGGCATCCCGTTGAGCGCGATCTGGACATCGCACAAGCAGAAGGTTGCCAAGATGCAGATGGAGGCGACTGCAGAGCAAACTGCTGAAAAGGCTGCGCAGTACGCCAGCAAGATCCAGTCACTGGAAGACCGGGTCCGGGTGCTGGAGCGGATCGTCACCGACGGCGGCTATGATGTCGCCACGCAGATCGAGGCGCTGCGTGACACGCGCCGGGTCGAAGACACAGGCAGCGGGGTGCCGCTCGGCCTGGAAAGCAGGGAGCGCGCATAATGGAATTCGTTCTTGGAATCATTGCCATCAGCACGTTTGGCTGGCTGGCCAACAACTGGATCCGCGCCAAGCATGGCTATGCGCTGGAAGACGAATGGGGCGGCAAGACCAGGCGCGCCGACAGCCGCGAGGCCGAAGCGCTGAAAGCGGAAAATCGCGCCCTGCATGAAAAGCTCGACGCGATGCAGGACCGGATGGTGGTGCTGGAAAAGATCGTCACCGACCGCGGCTATTCGCTGGCGGACGAGATCGAGGCACTTCGCCGCAGCCCCGCCACCAGCGACAACGGCACCCCGCTCACCTTCGGGAACAAGGAAAAGGCGTGATGGAGTTCGTCGATTTTCTCCCTTACCTCGGCTGGATCATCGGGGGCTCGCTAGCCCTGGGTGCCGCAGGCATCCTTGCCTCGGTCCACACCACCCGGCTGAAGATCAAGAACGGCTACCCGCTGGAAGGCATGTGGGGCCAGTCGCTGAAGCCTTCGTCTGACGGGCAGACTGCCCAGCGCGTGATGCTGCTGACGCAGGAAAACGCCCAGCTGCGCGCCGAGCTTGGCAGCCTCAAAGACCGGCTCGCCAATGTCGAACGGATCGTCACCGACGGCGGTTTCCACCTGACCCACGAGATCGAGAAGCTGCGTGATGCGGCACGGGACGAGGGCAAGGTACAATGAGCTTCTGGACCGCCGCCGTCATCATCGCTGCAATCATCGGCTTCGTCGAATTGCGCAAGGCGAAGCTCGGAATCACGCAGGACAAGCACGGCAACGAAACCCGCGCCCTGCCGGACGACAGCGAACTGCGGCGCGAAGTCATCGAACTGCGCGAACGGGTCAAAGTGCTGGAACAGATCACCGTCGAGGGCCGCGAAACGCGTGCCCTGGCTGATGAAATCGAAAAGCTGCGCGACAACTGACGCAAGGCTTAGGGAAGGAAAGGAGCAGTGCCCATGAGCGAACAGGTAATTCTCTCCGCCGCCATGCTTCTGGGGATCACCATTGTCGTCATCGCCATGCTGCAGGGCTGGCAGGGCTGGCTGCGGTTCAAGGAGCGCGAGCTGGAACGGGTCGTGTCCCCCCAGCGCGATCCGGACGGCGGCTCGGCGGTCGGCGCAGCGCGGATCGAGCTGGCTGACCTCAAGGAACGCATCCGCAAGCTCGAAGCCATCGCCAGCGGGGTCGACCTGTGAACAGCGCAAGGGACACCGCCACCAGCGCCGGGATCGGCCTTGGCAGCGCGATCGCGGTGGCGATCAGCTGGAGCCTGCATCAATCGATCGTGTGGGCGATCGTGCACGGATTCTTTGGCTGGCTCTACGTGATCTACTACGCCTTTACCCGCCCCGGTGGGCTGTCGGGCTGACGATTGCCCCTTTCGTTCCGTGCCGCGCGTCCCTACCTGACCCGCCATGCGCGCACTCGACGATATCCACGAAGAATATGAATTCCTTGACGGCGACGAACGCTATCGCCTGCTGATCGAGCTCGGCCGCGAGCTGGAGCCGATGCCCGACGCGCTGAAGACCGACGCTACGCTGGTGCGCGGCTGCTCGGCGAGTGTATGGGTCTATCCTACTGGCGATGCACAGCGGCTCCATTTCCTCGCCGACAGCAACGCCGCGATCACCAAGGGGATTGTCGCGCTGGTGATTGCCGCAGTTCAGGATCGCCCTGCCAGCGAGGTCGCCGCCATGGACGTGACCGCCGCCCTCGCCCCGTTCGACCTGAAGAACCAGCTCTCCAGCAACCGCACGCAAGGGGTGCCCAACATGATCGCCCTGGTACGCGAGCACGCCGCGCGGATCGCGGCCGCCTGAAATGCGCCCGCTTTACCTTGCGGGCGGTATCGTTGCGGTCGGTCTGGCCGCCCTCGGCGCGTTCCTGCCGATCATGCCGACGGTGCCGTTCCTGCTGGTGGCGGTGTTCTGCTTCGCGCGCAGTAATCCGGAATGGGAAGCGCGCATCATGGCCCACCCGCACTGGGGCCCTCAGGTGCGCGACTGGCGTGAACGCCGCGCCATCAGTCGCCGGGCCAAGGTCATGGCCATCGGCGCGATGAGCGCAGGCGTGGTGTTTACCTGGGCCACACTCGGCTTTCCCTATGCGTGGATCTCGGTCGCCGTGCTGCTGATCTGCGGCAGCTGGATCGCGACGCGCAACGAGTAGTCAGTCGACCAAGGCCTCGCGCACGACGGCAATCCCCGCCTCGCGCTGGGCTTTCAGTTCCTGCTTGAGCCGGGCCGGATCGCGCGCGAATACGAAACCGAAGCTGACCCCGCCTTCCTTGCCCACGGTCGCGTGGTGCAGCTTGTGGGCCTGGACCAGCCGCTTGGCATAACCCCGCTTCGGCACCCAGCGGAAATAGCGCTGATGGACCAGCCCGTCGTGCACCAGCGTGTAGATGATGCCGTAGAACAGCACCCCGAGCCCGATCCACGTCCCCGGCCACCAGGCTCCCTCGCCCATGATCATCGGGCTGCCCACGGCAAACATGGAAATGCTCATCGCCGCGCCGACCAGCGCGTAGAGGTCATTCTTCTCCAGCACATTGTCGTGCGGCTCGTGATGGTCGCGGTGCCAGCCCCAGCCCCAGCCGTGCATGATGTACTTGTGGCTCGCCCACGCGACCCACTCCATCGCGATCACGGTTGCGATGACAATCAGGGCAGGGATCAGCCAGTCGGGCATGGCCGGACTATAGATCAGTTGTCGGCCGAGAAAAAGAACGCGCGCAAGTGATCGCCGATCCGCGCCGGGCGCAGCGTCTCCGCGTCGATGCAGCACCATGCGCTCCTGACCTCGGCGAGCACTTCCTCGCCCCGCCGGATCACCGTGTGGTAGAAGGCCCGCGCGCCCTGGAACTGCTCCAGCACCGCATGGGCAATCACGTCGTCCGACAGGAACGCGGGCTTGCGGTAGGTAATCTCGTGCTTGAGCGCGACCCAGGCCTTGCTCGCCACTTCCTCCGCCGGAGCAAGGCCGCGCCAGTGTGCCAGCACCGCTTCCTGCACCCAGGTGAGGTAGCGGGCATTGTTGACGTGGCCCATGAAGTCGATGTCTTCAGGCAGAACCTTGATCGGGAAGGCAAACGGAAGCGCGCGGGGGATTGCTGACATAGGTGTAAGCTAGCACCGGAAAGGTTTCTTTTCCATGGCGCGGCAAATGCTTTTTTCGCGCGGTGTTGCGCCTGTTGCGCGAAAGACGCAATGAACCGGCCCATGGCCAGCAAACCGCGCACGCTTTACGAAAAGATCTGGGATGCCCACGTGGTCGAAACCCGCGACGACGGCACCAGCCTGATCTACATCGACCGCCACCTCGTTCACGAAGTCACCAGCCCGCAGGCGTTCGAGGCATTGCGCCTGGCAGGGCGCCCAGTCCGCCGCCCGGACCTGACGCTGGCAGTGCCCGACCACAACCTGCCGACCACCGCGCGCCGTGATGCGGCAGGTGGCCGGATTCCCATCGCCGATGCGCAGAGCGCCGCCCAGCTTGCAGCACTAGAAGCCAATGCCCCCGCTTTCGGCATTCGCTACATCGGTGATGCCGATGCTGAGCAGGGCATTGTCCACGTGGTCGGCCCGGAACAGGGCTTCTCGCTTCCCGGCGCGACGATTGTCTGCGGTGACAGCCATACCGCCAGCCACGGCGGACTTGGCGCGCTCGCTTTCGGGATCGGCACCAGCGAGGTCGAGCACGTGCTGGCGACGCAGACGCTGCTGCTCAAGCGATCGAAGTCGATGGAAGTGCGGGTCGAGGGCGAACTCGGCCCCGGGGTAACCCCGAAAGACCTGATCCTTCATGTGATCGGCGTAATCGGTGCGGCAGGTGGCACCGGCTATGTCATCGAATACCGCGGCAAGGTGTTCGAGCAGATGAGCATCGAAGGCCGGCTGACGGTGTGCAACATGAGCATCGAGGCCGGCGCCCGCGCCGGCCTTGTCGCGCCGGATGACGTGACCTTCGCCTACCTCAAGGGCCGCCCGATGGCGCCCAAGGGTGCCGAGTGGGATGCGGCCGTCCAGTGGTGGCGCAGCCTTGCTACCGACGACGGCGCCGAATTCGACAAGAGCGTGGTTATCGACGCGGCCGATATCGCCCCCAGCGTGACCTGGGGCACCAGCCCGGAAGACGTGCTGCCAATCACCGGCGCGGTGCCCGCGCCGGAGAGCTTCGCCGACCCGTCCAAGCAGGACGCCGCGCGCAAGAGCCTCGCCTACATGGGCCTCGAACCCGGCACGCCGCTGACCGAGGTCGCGATCGAGAACGTGTTCATCGGCAGCTGCACCAACAGCCGGATCGAAGACTTGCGCGCCGCCGCCGCCGTGCTCAAGGGGCGCCGCAAGGCCGCCAATGTGCGCTGGGCCATCGTCGTTCCCGGATCGGGCCTGGTCAAGCGCCAGGCCGAGGAAGAAGGGCTCGACAAGGTGTTCCTCGACGCCGGATTCGAATGGCGCGAGCCGGGCTGCTCGGCCTGCCTCGGCATGAACCCGGACAAGGTCCCGGCAGGCGAGCGCTGCGCCTCCACCAGCAACCGCAACTTCGTCGGGCGCCAGGGCCCGGGTGCGCGCACCCATCTGGTCAGCCCCGCGATGGCCGCCGCCGCCGCAGTGACCGGGCGGCTCGCCGACGTGCGCGAACTGGTCGACTAACCACCCTTGCCAGCGGCGGTTGCACATCCCATGAGTAAGGCATGACCAAGAAGATCTCCGGAAAAGCCGCCCTCGGTGCTGCCGCCATCGGTTCCGCCGCCATTGCCGCCGCGCTGCTGTTTGCCAGCAAGCGCAAGGACAAGGATGGCAAGACCCCGCCCCCGCCTGTCGCACCCAGCGGCGAACCTCCGGAGACCGATTGATGCAAGCCCTTGCCGGCGTTGAAGGCCGCGCGATCCCGTTTGGGGCCAAGAACGTCGATACCGACGTGATCATCCCCGCCGAATGGCTCAAGACCATTACCCGCGAAGGGCTGGGCAAGGGCGCGTTCGAGACCGTGCGGGCCGAGCCCGGCAACGTGTTCGACGATCCCGAACATGCCGAAGCGCCGATCCTGATCGCGGGCGACAACTTCGGCTGCGGATCGAGCCGCGAACACGCCGCCTGGGCGCTGCTCGACCTCGGCATCACTGCGGTAATCGCACCGAGTTTTTCCGACATCTTTTCCGGCAACGCATTCAAGAACGGCATCCTGACGGTGGTCCTGCCGCAGGAACAGGTCGACCGGCTGCTGGAGGTCGCGCGCGAGCACCCGATCACCATCGATCTCGAAACACAGACCGTGACCACTCCTTTCCAGGACCGGTTCACGTTCGAGATCGACCCGTTCCGCAAGCATTGCCTGATGAACGGACTCGATGAAGTCGGCCTGACCATGGCCCGGGGCGACGCCATTGCCGCCCACGAAGCAAGCCGGGTGCGTCATCTGCCCTGGCTCGACAACGCGACGGAGAAAGCTGCATGAAGGCCTTGCGCACCCACGCCACCGGCGGTCCGGAAACGCTCGTTCTGGACGAGATCGACACGCCTGCTCCCGGCCCCGGCCAGGTGCTGGTCGCGGTCAAGGCCTGCGCGATCAACTATCCCGACACGCTGATGATCCGCGATCTCTACCAGTTCAAGCCGGAGCGGCCCTATGCCCCCGGCGGCGAGATCGCAGGCGTGATCGAAGCCCTCGGCGAAGGGGTCGAGGGCTACAAGGTCGGCGATCGGGTCCTCGCCGGGATCGGCAACGGCGGCCTGGCGGAGAAGGTCTGCGTGCCTGCCAATCGTATGTTCCCGGTGCCGGACGGGGTGGCGTACGAAAAGGCGGCCAGCCTGCTGATGACCTACGGCACCACCATCCACGGGCTGAAGGATCGCGGTCATATCAAGCCGGGTGATACCGTGCTGGTGCTGGGCGCCGCGGGGGGCGTGGGTCTCTCGGCGGTCGAGCTGGCGAAGGCCTTCGGCGCGCGCGTGGTCGCTGCTGTCTCCAGCCCGGAAAAGGGCGAGGTCGCGCGCAAGGCCGGGGCGGATGAAGTGGTCGTCTATCCCAAGGAGGCCATGGGCCGGGACGAATCCAAGGCGCTGGCCGATGCCTTCAAGGCCGCCTGCGGCCCGGAAGGCGCCAACATCGTCTACGACATCGTCGGCGGGCAGTATTCCGAACCCGCACTGCGGGCTATCGCCTGGGAGGGCCGCTTCCTGGTGGTCGGCTTCCCGGCCGGGATCGCCAAGATGCCCTTGAACCTGACCCTGCTGAAAAGCTGTGACATCGCGGGCGTGTTCTGGGGTGCCTTCACCATGCGCGAGCCGGTCAAGTTCCGCGCGCAGGTGCAGGAACTGTTCGATCTGATGGCGGCAGGCAAGATCGATCCGCTGGTCTCGGAAACCTTCCCGCTGGCACGCGGGGGTGAGGCCATCGCCCGGCTGGAGAATCGCCAGGCCGTAGGCAAGATCGTCGTGACGATGGACGCATGACCATGCGAGCTGCCCTGCTCGCCCTGCCTGCGCTCCTGCTCGCTGCTCCGGCCACGCTGGCGCATGAAAACCACATGCATTCCAGCCACCCGCTGGTTGACGCGCGGATGGGCGGGATGACGATGATGGTCGCCACCATGGCGCAAGTCAGCCGCGCGGCGGAGGGTGAAGGCTCGATTGCCCGTGCGGCCTTCCCCGCCAGTGGCCTCGCGCTGTTTGCCCGCTCGCTGCCTGCCCTGTTCGCCGCAGAGACAGCCGATGCGGCAGAGACCCGCGCCCTGCCCGCGATCTGGGCCGACGCCGCCGGGTTCGCTGCGCAGACGGCCGAATTCGCTGCTGCCACTGCCGCGCTGGAAGCCGCTGCGCGCGCGGATGACCGCGAAGCGTTCACTGCCGCCCTTGCGAGGACGAAGAACGCGTGCCAAGCGTGCCACACAACTTACCGCGCGGAGAGCTGAGACAGCGGCTCCGCTCCATCCAGGGAAGCACACAATGACCGATTTCAAGGACCGTGAACGCGCCGAAGAAGCCAAGTTCGCGCTTGACGAAGACACCGCCTTCCGCGTGGCTGCGCGCCGCAACCGCCTGCTCGGCGAATGGGCTGCGGGCGAGATGAACCTCACGCCGGAAGAAACCGACGCTTACCGCAAGGCGGTAGTCCAGGCCGATTTCGAGGAAGCGGGCGACGAGGACGTGATCCGCAAGTTGCTTGGCGACCTTACCGCTGCCGGGTGCGATATCAGCGAAGCCGACATCCGCACCAAGCTGGAGGAAAAGGCGGTCGAGGCCCGTCGCCAGCTCATGGGCGAGAGCTGAGGGTCATCTGCCATGCCGATGACTGCGACGGAGATCGAACAGGCTATCACCGCCGCCTTGCCCGGTGCCGAAGTGACCATGACCGATCTCGCCGGTGACAACGACCACTGGGCGACCCGGGTCGTTGCCCCGCAGTTCGCTGGCAAGTCACGGGTGCAACAGCACAAGATGGTCTACGAAGCACTCGGCGGGCGCATGGGCGGGGTGCTGCACGCCTTGCAACTGACCACCAGCGCCCCCACTTCCTGATCCGATCATTCAATCCTGACCGGGGAACTGCCACCATGTCTGACGCCAACGCGCGCATTTCATCCATCGTCAACGGCAGCGATGTCGTGCTGTTCATGAAGGGAACGCCGCTGTTCCCGCAGTGCGGCTTCTCCAACCGTGCGGTTTCGATCCTCGACCATTGCGGCGTTGCCTATGAAAGCGTCGACGTGCTGCAGGATCAGGAAATCCGCCAGGGCATCAAGGCCTATTCCGACTGGCCGACCATTCCACAGCTCTACTTGAAGGGCGAATTCATCGGTGGCAGCGACATCATGATGGAAATGTTCGAAGCAGGCGAGCTTCAGCAGCTCATGCTCGACAAGGAAGTCGCGCGCGCCTGATCCGGCGCCGATGCCGGAACAAGAAAAGGGCCCGTTGCCTTGGTGGCAGCGGGCCCTTTCTTTCGGGGAGCGGCACCGGGAGACCAGGGTGGTGCGGGTGCTCCTTAGTCGTAGACCATCAGGGACACAGGATACGATGCACCCGCCGTGCCAGAATTGCAGATTGGCAGATTTCTGCGGCTCACGGTGGTTAACGCCAGCTTGCCGCGTGGCGCAGGTGTAAACGATTTCGACAGTGCGGCCTGATTGCCGCTTGAAGCCGCCCGCGTGCCCCGCCACAGTCGTTTGCATGACCACCACACCCGAGTCCGGCCAGCCGGAAGGAATCCCCGCCGCCACCGTTGTCGTGTTCCGCCACGGGCGCACCGGCAGCGCGCCGGAGTTCCTCATGCTCGTCCGTTCGCGCACCATGACATTTGCGGGCGGCGCAGCGGTGTTTCCCGGCGGCAGGGTGGACGAGGCTGACCGCGCCCTCGCGGCGACGCTGGGGCTGGACGATGCGGACGAGGCAGCACACCGCATTGCCGCCGTGCGCGAGACGCTGGAGGAAAGCGGACTCGCCATCGGCCTGACCGGAGCAATCGATGCGGCCCGCGCAGCACATGCCCGCACCCTGCTGCTGAAGCATGGCGAACTGGCCCCGGTGCTCGAAGCCATGGAGTGGCAACTCGACCTTGATGCGCTGCTCCCGTTTGCCCGCTGGCATCCTATCAACGAACGCATCCCGCGCGTGTTCGACACCCGGTTCTACCTTGCCGACCTCGGCACCGGCGCGGTCGACGTGACGGTGGACGAGACAGAGAACACCCGCCTGTTCTGGACCACGGCAGAGCAGGCGCTGGCCCGGGCCGATGCGGGCGACCTTACGGTGATCTTCCCGACCCGCCGCAACCTCGAACGGCTTGCCCGCTTCCCCGATTTCGCTGCCGCTGCGCGCGAATGCGCGGAGATCCCGGTGCGCAAGATCGTGCCGTTCTTCGAGGTCCGCGAAGGCAAGCCGTGGATCTGCATCCCCGACGACGCCGGCTATCCGATTACCGGCGAATCCATCGAAAGCGCGCAGCGGGCCTGAGTCCAGGCCTGGTTAGCGAGATACCGGACTCGCAGGGTCTGCAAGGCCGACCGGCCGCCCGCAGCGAAGGGAGGCTCAGCCGACCGGTAGCGAGGACACGCAAGCCCGGAGGGGCTTGCACGAACAAAAATGGCGCGCCCGGCAGGACTCGAACCTGCTGCCTCAAGATTAGAAGTCTCGCGCTCTATCCAGATGAGCTACGGGCGCGCGCCGCGCTCCCAATAGCGCGCTTTGCGCGGCGCGCAAAACCGGATAGTTCCCAAGCATGAACAAGACCCCGATCCGTGTCGAGACCGGCACAGATGCCCCGCGCAGTTTCCGGTACTTTGACCTGGTGATGGCGGCGTTCGTCGCGATCCTGCTGCTGTCGAACGTGATCGGTGCGGCCAAGCTTGCGGCGGTGCCGGTGCCGTTCTGGCCCGATGGCTGGTGGCCCGCACCCGAGGGTCTGTTCGTGTTCGGGGCGGGAATCCTGTTCTTCCCGGTGAGTTACGTCATCGGCGACGTGCTGACCGAGGTTTACGGCTATGAACGGGCGCGCCGCTGTATCTGGACCGGGTTCGCCGCGCTGGTGTTCATGGCGTTCATGAGCTGGGTGGTGGTGGCGATGCCGCCCGCGGCCAGCTGGACCGGGCAGGCGGCTTACGAAAGCGTATTCGGGCAAGTGCCACGCATCGTGCTTGCTTCGATCCTGGCGTTCTGGGCAGGCGAATTCGTCAACGCCTTCGTGCTCGCCCGGATGAAGGTTTGGACACAGGGTAAGGCGCTGTGGAGCCGCACAATCGGTTCAACCGTGGTCGGCCAGGCGGTCGATAGCGCGATCTTCTATCCGGTCGCGTTCCTTGGCGTGTGGGAGACGCGCGACGTGGTGATCGTGATGGTCACCAACTGGGTGCTCAAGGTGCTGTGGGAGGCTGTCCTGA
>JAHDXX010000283.1 GCA_023384025.1 Sphingomonadaceae bacterium | reverse complement strand
GCTTTTTTTGAGCAGACGGTTTTCGAGCGTCAGGTCGGCAACGCATTCCTTCAAGGCACGGGCCTCACGCCGCAGATCCTGCACTTCGCCGGTGGTCGCGGCACGCGCGGTATCACCGGCCAAGCGGCGTTTGCCAGCCTCCATGAACTCCTTCGACCAGGTGTAATACAGGCTCTGCGCGATGCCTTCCTTGCGGCACAGCTCGGCAATGCTGTCCTCGCCGCGCAGGCCATCGAGCACGATCCGGATCTTGTCTTCCGCCGAGAAGTGCCGCCGGGTTGCCCGCCGGATGTCCTTCACCACCTGCTCCGCAGGCTTCTTGGCGTTTGAGGGTTTGGGTCTCATCTTCGTTCCTTCGTCACTACGACGAGACCCAAACCCTCCTTAAATCACAACCTCAAATCTGTGCCATTGGTGCTGACGGGGGACATGCGCGTACGGCGGACATTCTCGATACGTGGATGCAGCAGATTTCCGGGGCGCTGGCGGACGATCCGCATGCTGCGGCCTGGGCGGCCAATCTGGTAGTCCATCCTTCGAACGACCGGCTTGGGGCAGACCTTGCCTGTGTCCAGCGCTACCGACCGCCGCTGGTGATTACCGCTCTGGGTTCACCGACCCGGGTGCTCGACGCGGTCCACGGTTATGGCGGGCTGGTGTTTGCGGACGTCAATTCAGTCGGCTTTGCTCGCAAGGCCGCGGCGGCCGGGGTGGACGGGCTGGTGCTGGTCGCATCGGGGGCTGGGGGGCATACCGGCCAGACCGCCGGTTTCGCCTTTGTCGAGGAAGTGCGCCAGTTCTGGGATGGCCCGATCGTGCTCGGCGGTGCGATCTCGACCGGGCATGCCATCCGTGCGGCCGAAGTGCTCGGCGCCGATCTCGCCTATCTCGGCACCTCGCTGATCGCATGCAGCGAAAGCATGGCTGACCCTGCCTACAAGGACATGGTGGTGGCCGCAGGGGCGGAGGACATCGTGCCTTCGCGCGGGATCACCGGGGTGACTGCCAACTGGTTGCGCGCCAGCCTGATTGCAGCGGGCCATGATCCTGCCAATATGCCCGAGGACAAGAAGCCCGACTTCGCCAATGCCCAGGACGATGCCAAGGCGTGGAAAAACGTCTGGTCAGCCGGCCAGGGCGTCGGTGCGGTCAAAGCGGTCGAGCCGACCAAAGCGATAGTGGATCGGCTGGTTCGGGAATACGATGCAGCCTGCGCGCTGCCCAGATTTGACGTGAAGGAGTGATGCCATGACTGTCGAACTCGTCGGCAAGGTCCGATCGACCCTGAAGAACACCGACCATCCCTACATGCAGGGTGCCTGGCGGCCGACCTTCAACGAATGGAACGCGATCTTCGCCAATGGCGATGCCGAGGTGATCGGCACGATCCCGGACGACATCGACGGGGTCTATGTCCGCACCGGCGAAGTGCCGGTTCATGAACCGATCGGCCGCTATCATCCGTTCGACGGCGACGGGTTCATCCACGCGATCAGTTTCAAGGGTGGCCGGGCGAGCTATCGCAGCCGGTTCGTGCGGACCAAGGGGTTCCAGGCCGAACAGGAAGCCGGCCGGGCACTGTGGGCCGGCCTGATGGAGCCGCCGCACAAGTCGACCCGCCCGGGGTGGGGCGCGCAGGAATGGCTCAAGGACAGCTCGTCGACCGACGTGACCATTCACGCCGGCAAGATCCTGTCGACCTTCTACCAGTGCGGCGAGGGTTACCGGCTTGACCCGTTCACACTCGAACAGTTCGGCACGGAAAGCTGGGTGCCGCTCGATGGCATTTCCGCCCACCCCAAGCTGGACGAGGCGACCGGCGAGCTGATGTTTTTCAACTACTCCAAGCATGCGCCGTACATGCACTACGGGGTGGTGGGGCCGGACAACCGGTTGAAGCACTACATACCCGTGCCTCTGGATGGCCCGCGTCTGCCGCACGACATGGCGTTCACCAAGAACTACGCCATCGTCAACGACATGCCGCTCTACTGGAATCCGGACCTGCTGGAGCGCGACCTGCACGTGGTCCAGTTCCATCCCGACCAGAAAACCCGCTTCGGCCTGATCCCGCGGATGGGCCAGCCGGAGGAAATCCGCTGGTTCGAGGCCGAGCCGACCTATACCCTGCACTGGCTCAACGCCTGGGAAGAAGGCGACGAGGTGATCCTCGACGGATACTTCCAGGAAGAACCGCAGCCCAAATCCTATCCCGATGCGCCGGATGGGCTGGAGCGGATGATGGCCTATCTCTCGCAAGGGCTGATGAAGCCCAAGCTGCATCGCTGGCGCTTCAACCTGAGAACCGGCAAGACCACCGAAGAGCGGCTTGACGACCGGATTCTCGAATTCGGCATGTTCAACCAGAAGTATGCCGGGCGGAAATACCGCTACGCCTATTCTGCCGTGCCAGAACCGTACTGGTTCCTGTTCACCGGCCTTATCAAGCATGACTTCGAGACCGGCCAGAGCGAGGAAATCAGCTTCGGCCCGGGTCGTTACGGTAGCGAGAGCCCCTTTGCCCCGCGCGTCAACGCGACCAGCGAGGATGACGGCTATCTCGTGTCGTTCATTGCCGATGTGGAGAACGACCGCTCGGAGTGCGTGCTGATCGATGCCAAGCGGTTCAGCGAAGGTCCGGTCTGCCGGATCATCCTGCCCGAGCGGTTCTGTTCCGGCACGCATTCGGCATGGGCCAATGGCGATGATATCGGCATGGGGCCGAACACCGTGCTGGGCGGCTGAGATGATCGTAGCCGGGGAGGGCAAGCGACAGCTCTATCGTGAACAGGGGTGGTGGGGCGACCAGACCCTGGCGGACCTGTTCTTCGCCAATGCGGCAAAGCACCCTGACCGGCTGGCGCTGGTCGATGCCCCCAACCGCGCCGATTTCGCCTTCGGTAACCCCAGGCGGCTGACTTATGCCGAACTT
>JAHDXX010000282.1 GCA_023384025.1 Sphingomonadaceae bacterium | reverse complement strand
ACCGGGCTGTGGATCGCCATGGTCAGCGGCTACATGGTGGAAGCGCTGTCGTTTTCCGGTGAAGGCAACGTCCGTCTGATCGGGATCGGCATGTGGCTGGCTCTGATCATGGCCGCAAACGTCTGGTTCATCATCTGGCCGGCGCAGAAGAAGATCCTCGGGATTGTCGCTGCTACCGACGCAGAGAAAGCCGCCGCTGCACCGCGCGCGCTCTATGCCAGCCGCACCAACACGCTGCTGTCATTGCCGATGCTCTACGCGATGGTCAGCGCCAACCTCGGCTGACCAGGTTTGCAATGGAACAGGGCGCTCCGGCAGGTGCCGGGGCGCCCTTTTTCTTGTCCGGTCAGATTTCGACCTGGCTGCCCAGTTCGACCACGCGGTTCGTGGGCAGGCGGAAGAACTCCATTGCCGTAGCCGCATTGCGCAGCATCCACGCAAACAGCTTTTCGCGCCACACGGCCATGCCCGGCTTGGACGAAGGCAGCAGCGTCTGTCGGCTGAGGAAGAAGCTCGTCTGCATCATGTCGAACGGGCCGCCGCACATCTCCGCACGGCGCAGGGCTGCGGGCACGTCCATTTCCTCGACAAAGCCGTACCGCAGCACCAGACGGTAAAAACCCTGGCCAAGATCCTGTATCTCGCAACGGCTGGCAGGATCGACCACCGGCACATCCTCGATCTGGACAGTCAGGATCACCACGCGTTCGTGGATCACCTTGTTGTGCTTGATGTTGTGCAGCAGCGCCGAAGGCACACCGGATGATGACGAGGCCATGAAGATCGCCGTCCCGGGAACGCGGGAGGCGCTGTTGTGCGCGCTCTTGGCGAAGATCTCGATCGGGATCGAACCTTCCGCCATCGACTGCCGCATCAGCGCCCGGCCCTTCGACCATGTGGTCAGCGCGGTAAAGATCATCAGGCCGATCACCAGTGGCACCCAGCCGCCGTCAGGCACCTTGATCAGGTTCGCCCCGAAGTACGCCATATCGACGACGATAAAGACCGCGATCAAGGGCACGGCCTTCCACATCGGCCATTTCCACAATGCAATCAGCACCGCAGCCATCAGGATCGTGTCGATGAACATCGCGCCCGTCACCGCGATGCCATAGGCGGCTGCAAGGTTGCTCGACGACTGGAAGAACAGCACCAGCAGGATCACCATGACCATCAGCGACCAGTTGATCACCGGGATATAGATCTGCCCGGCTGCCGATGCGCTGGTGTGCTTGATTTCCATACGGGGGATGAAGCCGAGCTGGATCGCCTGCTGTGTCAGCGAAAACGCACCTGAAATTACCGCCTGGCTGGCGATGATCGTCGCCATCAGCGCGAGCACGATGACAGGGACCCGCACCAAGTCGGGGATCATGAGGAAGAACGGATCCTTGATCAGCGCCGCTGCATCCGCCCCCGGTGCGAGCACCATTGCGCCCTGCCCCATGTAATTGAGCATCAGCGCAGGCAGCACAAAGCAGAGCCATGAAAGGCCGATCGGCTTGCGCCCGAAATGTCCCATGTCAGCATAGAGCGCTTCGGCGCCCGTCACTGCCAGCACCACGGCACCCATCGCAACGAATGCGCGGAAGCCGTCAGTGATGTAGAAGTTGATCGCGTTCCAGGGATTGATCGTTTCAAGCACGATCTGCGGCATTTTGACGATGTACATCAGGCCAAGCGTCGCCAGCGTAGCGAAATAGACCAGCATGATCGGCCCGAACAGTCGCCCGACCTTGTGCGTGCCGCGTGATTGCAGCGCGAACAGGGCAAACAGGATGCCCACCGCCAGCGGCAGGATCCAGCGCTTGAAACCCGGGTCGATGTACTGCAGGCCCTCGGTCGCGGACAGCACCGACATTGCCGGGGTAATCATCGAATCGCCGTAGAACAGCGCGGTGGCGAACACGCCCAGCAGAACCAGTGGTGCGGTCCACTGCGCGCCTTGCGTGGTCCGGCTGATCAGAGCCAGCAGGGCGAGGCTGCCGCCCTCCCCCTTGTTGTCAGCCTTCATGATGGTGAGGACGTACTTGAACGTCACCACGATCATCATGGACCAGAAGACCAGGCTCAGAACCCCGAAAATGTGCACCGGATCGACCTGGATGCCGGGCACGTCGCCATGCGAGGCGAATGTTTCGCGGAACGCATAGAGCGGACTGGTCCCGATATCGCCAAACACGACCCCGACCGCCCCGACCGCGAGAGTTGCGGTAGACGCCTTGCCGTGCCCATGGTGATGGTTCTGATTGTCGGAATTCTCGGGAACAGGCTCGCTCGTCATCGCGAATGTCCAGTTGCACCACGCGAGTCCCGCGCAGCAAAGGTCGCGGCGCCTAGCAGCAACGCTTGTGCACTGCAACACGCCACGCGCGGCAGCCTACTGCGTCGGTGCCCCCTGCGCCAGCATGGTGTCGAGCTGTTCGAGCCGCTCCTGCATCGCCGGCAGCCATTCTGCCCCCTCGGGTGCCCGTTCGATCATCTGTGCCCAGACCTGCCGTGCTTCGGCGAAGCGTTGCGAGCGGAGCAGCGCCACCCCGAGGAAATAGGCCGGAGCCGGATGCTCCGGAGCGAGCGCTTCAGCCCGCGCATAGGCAAAGAGCGCAGGTGCCGTCGGGGTGCCTTCCGCATGTTCGATCAGGGCATTGCCCAGCGCCACCCACGCCTCGGTCTCGCGCGGGGATTCGCGCAGGCCGCCGCGCAGGATGCCGGCCGAGTCGCCAAAGCGGCCTTGGCGCGCATAGCCATCCGCCAGAGTCACGAAGGCGGCGGGAGGCTGCGAAGGATCAAACAAGAACCGGCGCGCCTCGATCATCGCCGGCCCGGCTTCGGTCGGCTTGGCCACCGCATCCTTGGGCGAGGCGGGTTGGCTCGGGTTACCCTGCGTGGCGTAGCCCGCCAGCCCGAACAGCAAGCCTGCGCCGAACAGGGTCCAGCCTGCCTTTGGT
>JAHDXX010000281.1 GCA_023384025.1 Sphingomonadaceae bacterium | reverse complement strand
CGCGGCCCTTAGCGAATGCGGGCCGCGCTGCAAAGGGGGTTTTCGCCCCGCCCGCGCTAGCTGCCCGGCGAGCGGCTGTCCGGCAGGGGTTGCACCACCGGGGTCGATTCCTGCCCCGGATTGACCGGCAGCACCGGCACCGGCAGCCCGGTCAGCGGATCGAGCGAAGTCCCGCCGCCATCGATCGCCTGGAGCGTGGTGAGCGCCGGATTGCCGCCACCGGCATCGACCAGCGAACTGGCCCGCGACTGCTGCACCGCGACGTAACCGGGCTGCGATGCGCCATAACGCGCACCATAGCGGGCATCCCAGTCAGCCGAGCGGCGCTGGTAATCCTCGTACGCGAGGAAGAAGTTCTCGAACGGCTGTTCGAGGATCGGGAAATAGACCCCGGCGAACTGGAGCAGATCGGACTTCGGGCTGGCGAGCGAGGCCTGCGCCACCGTTACCGCAGCCTGGCAAAACTCGCCACGGGCGGGGGGCAAGGCGAAGTAGTTGTAGACCGTGGTCATCTTCTTGTCGCGCGCCGTCCGGCCGGCGGACGTGCTGCCATAGGCCTTGCGATAGGCTTGATCGACACGGGTATTGATCGCCGTCAGCGCCTTAGCATGGTTCTTCAGCATGGCCTTGTAGCCATCTAGGATCGGCTGGTGCTCGGCATCAAGGCAATTGAGCGCGGCAACGTTCCACGCGGCGCGGAAATTCCACGCCCGCTCGTCGGCCGACAGGCCGGCGTTGACGGTCTGCCGCACACCGTCGCTGCCAAGTGCGGGAATGGTCATCACGTAAGCGGCGCCGCCCGGCGGGATCGGCCGCGGCGGGATGATTTCGGCTTGCTGTTTGGGCGGTGGGGGCGGCGGAGGCGGCGCCTTGGTCGGTGTCTGGCACCCGGCCAGGGCCGCGACCCCTATGGCGACTGCCACGATCTTCAGCTTTGCGCGGTTGGTGCGCTCCATCTCGACCCTACTCCCGGTTGGCGGACAACGATCCTGCGCCCGACAATCTGTCGCCACGCTTAAGCGTGGTCGTGTAGCGCGCCCTTGGCGCAAAGAAAATGCCCGGGACGCGCTGGGCGCCCCGGGCACGGTAAAGCGAATCCTGCGTGCGACTATTCGCGGTTGCCGAACAGGCGCAGGATGAACAGGAACATGTTGATGAAGTCGAGGTACAGGCTGAGCGCACCGAGGATCACCGCCTTGCCGGCAAAATCGGTGCCCTTGAGGTAGCTGTACTCTTCCTTCAGGCGCTGCGTGTCATAGGCGGTCAGACCAGCGAAGATCAGCACGCCCAGCACGCTCACTGCCATGCCGAGCGCACCCGACTGGAACACGAACGCGTTCAGCAGGCTGGCAACCAGCAGGCCGACCACACCCATCACGAGGAAGCTGCCCCAGCCGCTCAGGCTCTTCTTGGTGGTGTAACCCCACAGGCTGAGACCGGCGAACGCCGCCGCAGCCGAGAAGAACGCCACCGCAATCGAGCCCTGCGTGTAGACCAGGAACAGGGTCGAGAGCGACAGGCCCATGACAATCGCGAAGCCCCAGAACATCGCCTGGAGCGCGGTCTTGCTGAACTTGTTGGCACCGAAGCTCATCGCGAACACGAAAGCGAGCGGCGACAGTGCCACCAGCCACATCATCGGGCCGCTGGCGAAAGTGTAGGCGAGACCGGAGTTGGCGGTCAGCATCGCGACGATCGCGGTCAGCAACACGCCCGAGGTCATGTAGTTGTAGATCGACAGCATGTGCCGCCGCAGGCCCTCGTCAAACGTGGTCCGCGCGTCGAGGCCGCCAAGGCTGCCGGGCTTCGCACCGAATCCCGTCAGGTCCGGGCGGGGTTCGTTCCATTGAGCCATTTCAGTCAAAACTCCTTCACGGCCGCTTGCCGGGATAGGAAGCGACCACGACGGGAATATCAGGTTTCTGCGAGTGAAATTCAAGAGAAACCGGACATGACCGGTTGGCGCGAATTAACCGCTTTCCCGTGCGGCACGGGCCATTTCCTCGCCCCGGTCGCGTGCGGCGCGCAGCGTCTCGCGCATCAGGCCCGCAAGCGCCCTGTCCGCATCGAGCACGTCATAGCCGCGCTGGGTCATCCCGCCGGGGCTGGCAACACGCCGCGCCAGCTCCGCCGGCTCATGCTCTGACGCAGCCGCCAGCGCGCCTGCCCCTTCGACCATGGCCATTGCCAGCCGCCCGGCCTGCTCCCGATCGAGCCCGAGCTCTGCAGCGCCTTCTGCCAGCGCGTCGATGAACCGGAACACGAAGCCGGGGCCGGATCCGGCCAGAGCGGTGACCAGTTCGAACTGGCTTTCGTCTGCCAGCCACTCGGCGCTGCCCAACGCTGCGGCCATGGCCGTGACGTGCGCGCGGCGCGCTTCGCTCAGCCCTTCGCCAACCAGCGCATTGGGCGACTTGCGCAGGGCCACCGCCAGGTTGGGCATCAGCCGCACTATGCCGCCCGCGCGCGGAAAGCGGTGCCGCAGGCTCGCCAGCTCGACCCCGGCGAGGATCGAGACAAGCAGCGTATCCGGGCCGAGCAGCGGCTCCAGGTGCGCCGCGATCGAGTCGAGCATCTGCGGCTTCACGCCGAGCACGACGGTATCGAACGGTCCGGACGGGATCGTGGTATCAAATGCCACCCCGGCAGGAACCGATTTGGCACGTGGATTGTAAACAGCGAACCGTTCCGGTGCCATTCCCGATGCAAGCCAGCCATCGAGCATGGCGCTGGCCATGTTGCCGAATCCAAACAGCAGGATCGAGCTCTGGAGCATTATTCGTCCTCGCCGAGACCGGGATAACCGGCTTGAAAATGTTCGCTGCGCAAAGCCCCTCCCATGGGGGAGGGGTTGGGGTGGGGGTTGTCCAACCGATTTGGCATCGAACCCCCATCCCCAGCCCTTCCCCAAGGGGAAGGGAGCAAAGCGTTCATTGCTGATTGGCGTTACGCCTCGCC
>JAHDXX010000280.1 GCA_023384025.1 Sphingomonadaceae bacterium | reverse complement strand
GGTATGCCGGGTGCCGAACCCGACCATCGCTTCGACATCGGCGCGCAGCCGCTCGGCAGAAACGGTCGCGGCAGGATCGTCCTGCGCGGCGAGCGGCGAAGCGATCAGGGCGAGCGGGAGGAGGAGGGTGCGACTCATGCCGGGCAGGTTGCGCTCTCCCACCGCAATACTCAATAGGCGCGCGCCACCAGTATGCGCTCGACCGCTGGTTCGCCGGTGAACAGGCAGGTGCCATCAGCAGGCGCCGCCCCGATCGGGACATTGCGGACGGTCAGCTTGAGCGCCTTCAGGCGTTCAACCACAGCCTCCAGCGCGGCGCCAGTGGGCTTGGACCACTGCACTTCTACCCAGCCCGGATATTTTCCGCCGTTCTCGAAGTGATCGGCGAGCCCATCCATCGTGGTGACATCGCGGCGGATTGCCGCATCGCGCCGGTCGCGCGCTTCGTCGAACAGGCTGTGCTGGATGTCTTCGAGCAGCGCACCGATCCCGGTCGAACATGCGTCGCGTGACGGCGTGGTAAAGGCGGGCTTGCCGGTCGCCTGATCCCACAGCGCATCGCGGCGCAGCTGGCTGACGACACCGTTCTCCATGTCGCGCCCGCCGACCTCGATGATCACCGGAGCACCCTTGCGGACCCAGTCCCACCGCTTTGCGGCGGCCTTGCCGGGCTTGACATCGAGCAGCACCCGCACACGCTCACCAAGCGCCGACTGGCCAGCGATTGCTTCGCGCAGCTCCTCGCAATAGGCGACCAGCGCTGCGTCTTCCGGCTTGTCGCGCAGCATCGGCAGGATCACCACCTGGTGGGGTGCCATGCGCGGGGGCACCCGCATACCATCATCGTCACCATGGACCATGATCATCGCACCGATCAGGCGCGTCGTAGTACCCCAGCTGGTGGTGTGGCACAGCGTCTGCTGGCCTTCGCGGTCCTGGTACTTGATCCCTGCCGCATGGGCGAAATTGGTGCCGAGGTAATGGCTGGTGCCGGCCTGCAGCGCCTTGCCATCCTGCATCATCGCTTCGATCGACCAGGTCTCGACCGCGCCGGGGAAGCGTTCGTTCTCCGGCTTCTCGCCCGCGATCACCGGCAGGGCGAGGTCTTCCTCGGCGCAGGCGCGGTACATCTCCAGCGCGCGGTGGGTTTCCTTGAGCGCGCCTTCGCGGTCCTCGTGCGCAGTATGGCCTTCCTGCCACAGGAATTCGGTCGTGCGCAGGAACATGCGGGTGCGCATTTCCCAGCGGACCACGTTGGCCCACTGGTTGGTCAGCAGCGGCAGGTCGCGCCAGCTCTGCACCCAGCGCGCCATGGCATCGCCGATAATCGTTTCCGAAGTCGGCCGGACGACCAGCGGCTCCTCAAGCTTGGCCTCGGGGTCAGGAATCAGCCCGCCCTTGCCGTCTGCGATCAGCCGGTGATGGGTGACCACCGCCATTTCCTTGGCGAAGCCTTCGACATGCTCTGCCTCGCGGGTGAAGTTGGCGAGCGGGATGAACAGCGGGAAATAGCAGTTCTGCACCCCCGCCGCCTTGATCCGGTCGTCCATCAGGCGCTGGATGCGTTCCCAGATGCCGTATCCCCACGGCTTGATCACCATGCATCCGCGCACGCCCGATTCCTCGGCGAGGTCGGCTGCGGAGATCACTTCCTGGTACCACTGGGCAAAGTCATCGGCGCGCTTCACGTCAAGCGCATGGCGGATCTGGGACACGGGTCTGGTCTTTCGGAAAAACGGTGTTCGTTACTTGCTCAGGTCGTCGAGCTTTTTCTGCATCGCGGCCATCTGTTCGCGCAGGGCGGCAATTTCGGAATCCTGACCCGACTTGCCCTGCGGTTCCCTTGGCTTGGCACCCGGGATGAGGGCCTCGCCCATCGCCTTCATCATCGCGATGTTGGTTTCGGCGATCTTGGCCAGCGGATTGTTGGCCAGCCCTTCACGCACCGCCGACTGCAACTGCTCGCGGTTCTTGCGGAAGTTGGCCATGCTGGCTTCGAGGTAGCTCGGCATGAGCGCCTGCATCGAGTTGCCGTACATCGAAATGAGGTCGCGCAGGAAGCTGACCGGCAGCATCTGCGTCCCGCTCGATTCCTCTTCCATGATGATCTGGGTCAGGATCGAGTGCGTGATATCCTCACCGCTCTTGGCGTCTACCACCACGAAATCGACCCCCTCACGAGTCATCCCGGCGAGGTCTTCCAGCGTAATGTAGCTGGACGTGCCGGTGTTGTAGAGCCGCCGGTTGGCGTACTTCTTGATGGTGATCGGATCGCCGGGCTTGGCATCGCGCTTGGACATCGGAGACTTTCGAATGCTGCAGTGCATTGTGCATTAGCAGGTGCAACAAGTGCAGCGCAACATCACGCGTCCGGAAACTACCGGGCAAAGCGCTTTCCTAGCACCGTTATGAGCTCGTACTGGCTGAGACCGGTCGCGGCGGACGCTTTCGGCAGGTCGTAAGGCACGTCGAGCCAGTCACCTTCGCGCATGGTCGGCGCGGCGCTGGCATCGACCACCACCATGTCCATCGACACCTTGCCGAGCAGCGGGAGGCACGCCTCGCCTGAAACGAGATGCCCCTTCCCGCCCCATGCGCGCAGGAACCCGTCCGCATAGCCGAGCGAGACCACTGCCACGGGCATGTCTTGCGGCGCGGTGAAGGTGGCGTTGTAGCCCACCGCATCACCGGCGCGGAGCTGCCTGCGCTGGATGACCTCTGCCTGCGGAAAGGCGACCTGCCGGATCTCCCCCGCCAGCGCCGCGCAGGGCACCCCACCGTAAAGCGACAGGCCGGGCCGGGTCAGGTCGGCGTGATAGTCCGGTCCCAGCGCGATCCCCGCGCTGTTGGCAAGGCTGCGCGCGCGCGCCGGAAGCTGCGCACAGACCTGCAGGAACCGCGCCAGTTGCTCGCCGTTCTGCGGGCTGTCCTCGTCGGCGCTGGCGAGGTGCGACATCAGCGT
>JAHDXX010000279.1 GCA_023384025.1 Sphingomonadaceae bacterium | reverse complement strand
GACAACGGCCGCGGCATTCCGACCGACATGCATCCGGAAGAAGGCGTCTCCGCCGCCGAAGTGATCATGACCCAGCTCCACGCGGGCGGGAAGTTCGAGAACACCAGCGACGACAACGCCTACAAGGTCTCCGGCGGCCTCCACGGGGTCGGCGTCTCGGTGGTCAACGCCCTGTCCGAATGGCTCGAGCTCACGATCTGGCGCGAAGGCAAGGAGCACTGGATGCGGTTCGAGCATGGCGACGCCGTCGACCCGCTCGAAGTGAAGGGCCCGGCAGGCCGGGAGCGCAACGGCACCCGCGTGACCTTCCTGCCCAGCACCGACACCTTCAAGAACGTGACCGAGTTCGACTTCGACAAGCTCGAGCACCGTTATCGGGAACTGGCCTTCCTCAATTCGGGCGTGCGCATCCTGCTGCGCGACAAGCGCCACGAGGAAGTGGCCGAGCATGACCTGTTCTACGAAGGCGGGATTGCCGCGTTCGTGAAGTACCTCGACCGCAACAAGGCGCCGCTGGTGCCCGAACCGATCTCGGTCAGCGCGGAGAAGGACGGGATCGGGATCGACGTCGCGCTGGAGTGGAACGACAGCTACTACGAAAACGTCCTGTGCTTCACCAACAACATCCCGCAGCGTGACGGGGGTACCCACCTGGCCGCGTTCCGCGCTGCGCTTACCCGCACGCTCAACAATTACGCCGCCTCCAGCGGGTTGATGAAGAAGGAAAAGGTCAGCCTTTCAGGCGAGGACATGCGCGAAGGTCTGACTGCGATCGTTTCGGTCAAGCTGCCCGATCCCAAGTTCTCCAGCCAGACCAAGGACAAGCTGGTCAGCTCTGAAGTGCGCCAGCCGCTCGAAAGCCTGATGGGCGACAAGATGAGCGAATGGCTGGAGGAAAATCCGGCGCACGCGAAGGCGATCATACAGAAGGTGATCGACGCCGCTGCCGCCCGCGAAGCCGCCCGCCGCGCGCGCGAAATGAGCCGCAAGGGCGCGATGAGCATCGCCTCGCTCCCCGGCAAGCTGGCCGATTGCCAGGAACGCGACGCCAGCAAGTGCGAACTGTTCCTGGTCGAGGGCGATTCCGCCGGCGGCTCGGCCAAGCAGGGCCGCGACCGCAAGACCCAGGCGATCCTGCCGCTCAAGGGCAAGATTCTCAACGTCGAGCGCGCCCGGTTCGACCGCATCATTTCATCCAAGGAAGTCGGCACGCTGATCCAGGCGATGGGCACCGGCTTGCGCGACGAGTTCAATCTCGAGAAGCTGCGCTATCACAAGATCGTGATCATGACCGACGCCGACGTCGACGGCGCGCATATCCGCACCTTGCTGCTCACGTTCTTCCACCGCCAGATGCCGGAGATCATCCGCGCCGGACACCTGTTCATCGCCCAGCCCCCGCTCTACAAGGTCACGCGCGGCAAGTCGGAAGTCTATCTCAAGGACCAGACGGCTTACGACGAGTACCTGATCGGCACCGGGCTGCAGGGCCGCATTCTCGAAACCCGCGGCGGTGCCCGCGGCGGGCAGGAGCTCGAAGGTCTGGTCCGCCATGGCCTGAGGATGCGCAACCTCCTCGCGTTCGCCCCGCGCAAGTACAACAGCGCGATGATCGAAGCACTGGCGCTGTCGGGCGCGCTCGACCCCGATCTTGCCGATCGCAAGGCAGCGCTTGAACGCGCCGCCGCGCACTTGCAGATGGGCGATCAGGAAGCTGCCTGGTCCGCCGATATTGACGAGGCAGGCGTGGTGCGCATCCGCCGCCTTTGGCGCGGGGTCACCGACGTGCACGAGATCGACCCGGCCTTCCTCACCAGTGCCGAAGCACGCAAGCTGCACAAGCTGGCAAGCGAACACGCCGAGGCTTACGAAGCCCCGGTCCGCCTGGTTGCCGGTAGCGAGGTGCCGGTGGACGAGCCCGAAGGCGACAGCGAAGACACCGAAGAAGCAGCCGAAGGCGCGACTCCGGCTTTCGCCGACGGGGCTATCACCCGCCCGACGCAGCTGCTCGAAGCAGTCATGGCCGCGGGGCGCAAGGGGCAGAAGATCCAGCGCTACAAGGGGCTGGGCGAGATGAACGCCGAGCAGCTGTGGGAGACCACGCTCGATCCGGACAACCGTGCGTTGCTGCAGGTCAAGGTCGAGGATGCCGACGTTACCGACGAGATCTTCACCCGCCTGATGGGTGATGTGGTCGAACCGCGGCGCGAGTTCATTCAGGACAATGCCTTGAACGTCGCGAATCTCGACGTGTAACCGACCCGGGGAGGGCGCATGAAAGGTCTCGGCGAAGGCGAAGCGATCGAGCGCAGCGGGTTCCTGTTGCTGCTCGCACTCGTCACGATTGCACTGGTGTTCATAGTCCTGCCCTTCGCCCGCTCGCTGCTGTGGGCCATGCTGGCAGCGATCATGTTCCAGCCACTGTTCCAGCGCATCCTGCGACGGATGCCGAACCGGGCGAACCTTGCCGCGACCACGACCTTGCTGGTCATCACTTTCGCAGTGATCCTCCCCGCATTCCTCGTCGGCAGCGCTGTGGTGGACGAGGCGGCCGGCATTATCATCGCCTTCCAGGAAGGGCGGATCGATGTGGTCGGTTCGGTCCAGCACCTGCATGATATGCTACCGCTCAACATCCGCACCGCGATTGACGAAGCGGGTTGGGGCAACATGGCCGCGCTGCAGGAGCGCGCGCAGACCTTCCTCACGGAAAGCGCCGGGATGATCGTGGGCCAGGCCGTGGCAATCGGCAGCAGCGCGTTCGGTTTTGTCCTGTCGTTCGGCGTCGGACTTTACGTCACGTACTTCCTGCTGCGCGACGGGGACCGGATCGGTCCGGCGGTGCTGGCGGGCCTGCCGATGGAGCATCACATTGCCCGGCGGCTGGCGGACAAGTTCCTCTCCATCGTCCGGGCGACGATCAAGGGCTCGGTCGTGGTCGGGCTGGTGCAGGGCGCGCTCGGCGCGATCACGTTCTGGATTGCCGGGCTGCCG